>JALGXY010000082.1 GCA_029824495.1 Fimbriimonadia bacterium | reverse complement strand
AGGGTTGAGCCTGGGCATGTCGAAAGGGCTTTGGGCCTGTCGGCTGATATGAGAAGCTCGGCTGGGGAACTGGCCAAGGTCTCGGGAATGTCATCAAGGGATGCTCATTGCGAGATTCTGCGCGCTCTGGGCCTGTGGACGCTCAAAAACCTTCCTGACCAGCCTCAAGTTCCTCAGGCAGTTGCCAGGGCTTTTCGGCTGATTCAAGGGAACGGGAACCCTTCGATCGTCTTCGACTCACTGTTCTGCAGTGTTTTGGAATAGAATCTGGGGAACCTGCCGCAGGATGAAGAGCGTAAGACAGGTTGAGGAAGATACGTGATTGCATCCTGGGTCAAGTCGAACACCCGATCCGCTGAGGATCGTCGGCCGCTTTTTGAGCGGCTGATGCGCGATACATCGCGACAGGCATTCAGCATGGCCTACCGGCTGACCGGCAGCTCAACCGAAGCCGAGGATCTGGTTCAAGAGACCTTCCTGCGAGCCTTCCGCTTCTTCCATAGATACGATGAGACACTGCCGTTCACAGGCTGGCTCTATCGAATCATGACCAACATCCACATCGACACGGTGCGGAAGAAGTCACGACTTAAGACCGTAAGCATCGAACAGCAGGGTTCTGAAGGAGCCCAGACCTGGGATCTTCCGGACGAGAAAGCTGCCAGCGACTGCACCATTGTTGAAGGCACTTTGGACGAGCCGCTTGAACTGGGGCTCAAGTCGATGACCACAGAATTCAGGACTGCCGTTGTTTTAGCCGATATTGAAGGCATGTCTTACGAGGAGATCGCTGGAGTGATGGGCACTTCTGTCGGCACAGTGCGCTCCAGAATTCATCGCGGCCGCAAACAGCTTCGATCTTATATCGAGCGAACCTGCCCCGAACTGAAGGAGGCGGCACTCAGATGAACTGCCAGGCCTGCAAAAACCTGATCTCTGCCTACATCGACTCTGAATTGAGCGGTGAGCAGATGCGGCGGATGCGAGAGCACCTGAGCCGGTGCCCTGAGTGCGAAGCTGGCTTAGAAGAATTCAAAGCTGTTCAGAACCTGGTTCGTGACCTTCCGACAATGCAGCCTCCTGAAGGGTTTGAAGATCGAATCCTGGCTTTTGTAGAGTCGGAATCCAGCAGAGCGCCGGTACAAAAAAGATGGACTGTGGTTGGTCTTGTAGCTGTCGCTTCTGCCGCCGCCGCCGTTGCGGCGTTCTTTGCCTTCTCCATACTTTCGACGCCTGCACCAGCGATGGCCACAGGCGAACAGTCCAATGATCGACCGTACATGGGTGCGTCCGATCCTTTCAGTCCTCATGCGACCGCAGCTTCAAGGTCGTACGGAGAATAAGGCTGCCTGCCTCGCGGCACTACTGCTCACCTGCAGTGCGGCCAGAGCCCAGGACCAAGCGAAGGACTACATTCTCCAGGCGATCCAGAATCACCATAGGAGCCATGCTTCATTTCTCTATGAGTATCTGAGCCCTGAAGCCGGAACAACGCTGCTCCTTCGCCAGAAGGTTCATCCTAGATTTGGAATAAAGGTGCGGGTGATCTTCCCGATTACAATGGCCGACACTGAAGTGACTGATGACGGAAAAATCCTTCGCAGCTACTCACGGGACTTGAACGTTCTTCAGACGCAGGTTTCTCCTCTCAAATTCGAGCCAGATCCAGAGAAGCGTCTCAATCTAATCCTCGCCAACTACGATCTGAAGCTGGGCAAGACTGGCGTTATTGCTGGCCGGAGTGTGCAGAAGGTGTTTATCATCCCCAAACACCGTGCCTCGGGCAAGCGAGTTTGGCACGTCGATGAAGAAGAGCGGGTCATCATGAGATCTGAACTGATCGAGCCTGGTCGGCCGGTACAGCGGCACCTCAACGTTCTTCATGTGAAGTTTCATCCGAAGGACAAGCGGGCGGACTATCGCCTTCACACCAAGTCTGCGCCGACAATCCATGAGAATTGGGGGCCGATGGTGATCACAAATCTTGATGAGGCATCAGATAAAATCGGATTTCGCCCTCGAATCCCACTGCGGCTGCCCTATGGCTTTCAGGTTGAGAGTCGGCAGCTTGTCGGCGAGAAGGACCAGCCGTTTGCTGCCATTCGAGTCTCTGATGGGATGGCGAGCGTGACGGTTTATCAGTGGAGCATTAAGCTGTTTGAAGGGAAAAATCCACGTGGCTTGATGCCAGACAGGGAGGATGCTAACGGAACACGCTACTCTGTCTTTGGCAACGCTCCTCAGGCGATCCTCGACACGATCTTGGCCAAGTTCTTGACATCTGCGGCTAGGCCTTGGAACGACTGAGTGCAAAATCAAGTTTAAGAGTTTACAAAGCTGGCCGCAAGGCTGGCAGACCAACAAAAGGAATCATAACAAGATGGGAAGCAAACGAAACCAGCCATACATTCTGCTTGCCGTCGGTGCGTTGGCAGCAACGAGTGCTTTTGCAGTATTCGGCCTGCGCAGTGACAGCTCCACAATAGTCAAGCCTTCTGCGGCTTTGCTTGAGATGCAGCTTGCGAGCCTCCCAACCGAAGAGAAGCTGAGTGCCCTTCGACAGCTCGACGATGTCTACGCTGAGCTGATCGATGCGGTCAGCCCAAGTGTGGTCTACGTCGATATCGAAGATCGCGGACAGTCTGTTGGCGGGGGCAGCGGGTTCATCTACACCTCAGATGGCTGGATTGTCACCAATGACCATGTCGTTGCCGGCAAAGAGATCGTCGACGTGGTGCTGGCTGATGGCCGCAGAGTTGAAGGTGAGGTGTTCGCATCAGGCGATCCTCAGATCGACCTGGCAATGGTCAAGATCGACGGAAGCGGGCTTAAGCCGCTCGAGATTGCTGACAGCGACGAGGTTCGTGTCGGCGTTCACACGATCGCTATTGGTGCACCGTTTGGACTCTCCAACTCAGTTACAATCGGACACGTCAGCGCTCTGAACCGAGAGGCCTCGGTTGCTGACTACAGGGCTCGATCACAGCGGACTTACAGCGGCATGATTCAGACAGATGCCTCGATCAACCCCGGCAACTCTGGGGGGCCGCTGATCGACATTTCGGGCCGTGTGATCGGTGTCAACTCGACGATCCAAAGTGTCTCCGGAACGAGTGCTGGCGTCGGGTTTGCCATTCCTTCAAACACGGTCGAAGTTGTCGCAGACGAAATCATTCGAACTGGTGAGTTTGACCGTGGCCTCATGGGCCTCTACCCCACTGAAGTGCCGCTCTATCGGCAGAAGGAGCTCGGCATCAAGGGCGGCGCACTGGCCGAGACCGTCACGATGGAGCAGGGAGCCTTCAAGGCAGGCATGCGAGATGGGGACATCATTCTGAAAGTTGATGGCAACAAGATCAAGAATCAGACCGACCTCCTCCGCTCAATGTATGTCAAATCTCCGGGCGAGATCGCTCAGATCACCTACTTGCGCGACGGCAAAGAGAAGACAGCGGATGTCAAGCTGGCCGATCCCAAGGTGATCTATGCAGAGCAGTTCAATCGGGAGAGACAGCCTGAGACCAGAGAGCGTCCCGATATGTTCGAGGATTTGGCGCCTGAGTTCTTCCGCCGCCAGCGGGGTCAGGAAGAGCGAGATGATACAGCTCCTCGATCAGGCCGCCCAATTCTCGGCATCGATGTACAGACTATCAACAAAGCTCTGCGAAGCCAGTTCGATATTCCTGCCGATGTCACGGGCGTTGTCATCACAGATGTTCGATCTGGTTCGATTGCAGATGGGGAAGGTCTGCGGGTCGGCGATGTCTTGACAAAAGTCGACGGCAATCCAGTGGCATCTGCGAAGGATGTGCGGGATGCTATGGCAGAAAAGAGCTGGAACGACAAGCTGAACATCGCTGTACAGCGGTTTGACGGATCGTCAGCCACAGCGATAGCCAAAGACATCATTCTCCGCTGACCAGAGCGAGAGAAACGAAAGAAGCAGTCGCCTCCGGACCTGATGGTTCGGGGGCGTCACTTTTTGCGGCAGTCGCCGCAAAGTCCGTGGACTTCTAGTCGGACGGAGGAGATTTCGAAATTCAGTGATTGGCAGTCCTGATCAGCTCGATTCCGCAGCTCTTGAGATACGGGGACCTCAATGGTTTGAAAACATGAGGTGCAGATGAAGTGCTGAGTGCTGCCGTCATGTTCTCCTAGCCGACAGATCGTATAGCCCTCGCCCACCCGATGGGCAAGCCCGTATTCTGTAAGAGAAGTCAGAACTCTATAGACGCTCACCTGGTCGATCTTCCCGCCGCCATTAATGATGAGCCGATGAATTTCGGGAGCAGTGAGGGGAGCGTTTGAACGTGCCAAAACGGAGATGACCGAGCGTCGAGGACGTGTTACTCGCCCTCCTCTACGCTTCAGTTCAGACTCGGCGTGAGCTTCGATTGACCCTCGTGAA
>JALGXY010000081.1 GCA_029824495.1 Fimbriimonadia bacterium | reverse complement strand
GGCTGCGATTCGATACAGGCCTGTCAAACGGCTGCAGCTCGGCTTGCGGCACCAGTTTGTCGAGCACTTTTCCGAGACTGATCAGACGGTCCTCACATTCAACTGGGAGCTGGACAAGTACCGCTCATTCGGCGGGCGTGTTGTGGGCGAGGATGACAAGTGGAACTGGTTCGCCTCGTACAGTATGCGGGGCAATCTGGGAGCTGAATACTTCCTGATCATAGGTGATCCAAACGCTGAGTCATTCCAGAAGACGGTGATCTTGAAAGCGGTTGTTCCGGTCAGTTTCTGAGTTGGCTTGCAATGAAGAGCTGGTGGCTAATCTTGACGGTGGACGGGAAAGGATACGGCGGCAGGGTTAGCTGGATTCTCTCCTTGAGTTTCTAGCCATTGAGGGCAGTCAGGCGCATGCCAGCAAAATTGCCGAACTGATTGAGAATCTCCTGTAGGTGAAACTCAGCGTGATAAACTGAGAGAGTATCGGGTTATGAATAGATGGTTTTAGTGCCTCAAAAACGGCTGAATAGCGGGTTCACCCTGGTCGAGCTCTTGGTTGTGATATTGATCCTGGCGACGCTGACAGCGATCGCCCTGCCGCTCTATCTACGCTCGGCCGTTGAAGCCGAAGTTTCTGCGTGCAAAGGCAACATGCGGTCGATCGCCAATGCGATTCAGGCCAACCGGGTGCGGAGCGAAGACGGAACCTACTGGTACGGCACGGTGAACGAATCTGTGGTCGGCATCGGCAACGAGCTTGCAGACCTTCAGTCGGTTCCCAAGTGTCCTGGCCGTGGCACGCTCTACACCGCTGACTGGAAAGGCCCGAAAGGGAAGGACGGTTTTCGAGTCAGATGCAGCAATCCCGATCACGATTTCTACTGGGAGAACGGCGGCTTTAAGAATTGATCAGCCCACACATCAACGCATGATCAGCCAGGTGGCGAGCCAGCTGAGCAAACCGCCCCCAACCATTCCACAGGCGAGATACATCCACCACTCAAAGTTAAACCTGCCGGTTTTCTTTTCGCGGCGCATCCTCACCTTGGAAAGCGGGACAGTCTCTTTCATGCCCCAGTAGTCAAACGTTACGGTCAGGGCGTTCCGGTCGAACTGCAGGACGCGACCGTAGACGAACATCATGTTCAGAGTCGAATCGAACTCAAGATGTGTTCCCGGCGTCATCGAGAGGTCACGCAGCTGGTGCCGAGGGAGGCGTGACTCGCCGCCGTTCAAGAACTCAACAGCCACGGTCGCCTCGTCGAAATGGGAGACGCGACTAACATAGAACCGCTCGTCCGCCGATTTCGCGAAGACGAGCTCGCCTGCTTCAAGCTCGCGGCCATCTCTTCGGCAGCCTTGACATAGTCGTCAAGGTCATTCTCGATCGGATCAAGTCGTGTCTGCAGCTCCTGAATCTCGACGGCTCTCTGCACGACCTCAGCGAGTTCAGTGTCGGAAAGGCGGTGCTGACTGCTCATGCTTCTAATCTACTTCGACTCGGAGGCCCCAATGGCTGCAGATCAAGTCAGCGCTCCGTCCGGTAATCGAGCTCAAACTCCGATCTGATCAGGTAGTGATCTGATGGGAAAAGGGAGGGCCAGGTAGAGATCACTTCTGTCGAGGTGTTTTTCAGCGCGGAGCCTTTGTAGTAGAGCTGATCGATGCGCCGGCCACTGCGATGAGAATAACCGGGGCTGGCCTCGGGGTCCGGGTGAAGCTCGCGAAAGGCATCGATGAATCCTGCCGCCGTCAGCATGTCATAGGCCTGGCTTGAGCCGCCATCGGTCGGTGGGACAGCGTTGAAGTCCCCTCCAAACAACACGGGGATCGAGTCGCTCTGACCGAACCGGTCCTTGTGAAACTCAAAGACATCTGGGAAGTTACGCATGCCGTACCAGTTCGACATCACATAGATGCGCTGCTTCGAACTGAGTCTGACCAGAGCGCTGACGTTCATGAACGCACTGTTTGGCGGCACGGTGATCTCCTCGATCGGGTAGCGGCTGAGGACCGAGATGTTTGCGCCCTGATTGAGGTTGTCCCAATCGACTGTCGTTGCAAAGTAATAGCCTAGTTCGGCCGAGATGTAGTCGCCAGCAGAGTACGTCTCCTGCATCATCACAAGATCAACGCCATGCTTGGCGATCACTTGTGCCGTGATATCGCGTGAATCCCATCCGTGCTGTTCAATAGAATGGTGAATTCCGCCGTGGTAGATGTTGAAGGCTCCTGCTACAACTCTCGGAATCGCATCGTATCCCGTCTCCCGGCTGGGAAATCGCCGCGTATAATCCCTGCTGATTTCTCGTGTCGAGACTGTTCGATCCCAGATCGTCAGGTTGTCGAGATCGAAGTCTGAATCTGAGAGTTGGTTGTTGGAGATGAGCTCTTCCGCTGCAGAGTAGTTGATCTTGATCTCACCCTCTTCGAGCCGATAGACCTTAGGCAGCAGCGCGACCTCCATGTAGTCGATCGACTGGTGGATTGTGTATGGGTTGCGCATCAAGCCGGAGGCGAGGGACTCGATGCTGTCGACCTGCTCATCGGACAGGCTGATGCCTGCTGATTCCGCATTCTGTTTGGTGATTCGCCCTGGGTCGACGACCAGCGGAATGAACTCCTCTGGCTTCAGCTTTGGCAGGCCGAAGCTGTGATAGAGGTCGACAAATTTCTGAAGGTCTTCACGGCCATTGCGGATCAGCTCGGCATCGATGTTTGACGTGCGGGCCGAATCAGGCTGGCCTAACATAAATGGGGCTGTTCCGTCGAAGCTGAAGCCGCCCGAATCCTCGATATTGTAGGTCGCCCAGTTGGCACCATCAAAGTAGAGCCGGAAGAGGGAAGTGCTGCTGTCATACGACATCGCCACCTGGTGCCAGCGGCCGTCATTGATCGGCATGCGATATCCGTTTTCGCGCTGGTAGTTGAGACGCCGGTTTCCGGATCCAACATTCCATGCCCATGTGCCGTGCATCGAGCTGAACGCCCAGCCCTCGTTCTTCTGTGATTCGAGGCTGTTGTCGGGCAGCACCTTCTGGGAAACAACCACCATCTTGTTGGCGGAATCGGCAGAAGATCGGACCCAAAAGAGAACAGTGAAGTCGTCGCTTGAGGTCATCTCAGGAAGACCGGTGACGAGCGCATGAAAGTCTGACCTGCCTGGTGTGAACTCCAGCGCCATCCCTTCCAATCCACGTATGAATCTCTGCTGGCCTTTTGGCGCGATTGAGGCGTTGCCAACTGAGCTGGCCAAGTCGCCGTCGAAGGCGAATTGAGCGACCGGGTCAGACAGAGCTGCGACGATCGCCAATGGGAGGGCCGCACAGAATAGAGGAGCTTGCACTCGAATCGACATAGTGAGTCGAGTCTACTCAGGCGGTGTCTCAAGAGAACAGAGATGTTCGCTTCTGCTTCTTCTGGCCAGGAGGATGGCAGAGTGTGACTGCGTATTCACACCCTATCTCGCACCCGCGGGTTCTGGCTAGAGATCTGTAGTAGTCGAGATAAGGAAAAGTATCCCACTCTCCTCGGAATAGGGCGTAGCAGCGCATCGCCTTCTCCCAAAGATCGAGATCTTCCTGCGTCACTTCCAGCCAGATCTCTGGCACATAGCCGTCGAGGTCTTCCCAGTTCTCGCCGCAGAAGACGCCTCGCACCCAGTGGTGCTGTCCTTCCAGCTTGAAGCCCTTCAGGGCCGAATAGAAATTGGCGTCAGGAAACAGCTTCGAGGTGTTTGTATGATCCTTGTGCATGCTTCCGTGCCAGTGGGTGATCAGTGATTTCGGCTCGGCGTTGCGAAGAATCGTGGCGAGTTCGAATTTCACCTTGTCTGAACAGGGAAGTTCGCCATCTTTGTAGTCGAGCGTCCAGATTTCGGCCCCGAGAACTTCGGCGCATGCCTGAGCCTCTTCGTGCTTCTGTCGCGCGTACTGGTCCGGCTCCATCGTCGGGTGCCCTTTTTCGCCTGGCGTCAGGTGCACCATTCCGATCGATGCGCCTTGACGCTTGTGGGCGGCGAGCGCCATGCCCCAGGCAACTTCATCTGCCATATGCGCGCCCACCGTAATCAGATCAGCCGGCATCGGAAATCTCCTTGGTGTATGTCACAAATTCTCTCCATACTTTGAAGCCGAAGCCGTTGTACAGCCTGTCTGCAGTCGCCTGATTTGACCACAAAAACCAGGCTCGCTGCTGGCCGGCTGACCACTGAGCTTCCAGGGTCATTCTGCACAACTGCTGGCCGATCGACCGACCCCGATACCGTGGATCAACGCCGATCGGGCCAAAGCGCTCGCCGTTGTAGTGGGAGAAGCCAGCGATCTCATTTGCTGCAGAATCCCACGCGACAATCAGGCGGTTCGGGTCTCCTCCTCCGGCGATATCATCGACGGCATCGCGGACAAATCTCGCCCAGTCTGGCGCGAACTGAACCCGAGCAAACTCGAGGAGTGCAGTGGTGAGCTCTGGCCTCCAAGGAGCGATTTCTATCGACTGACCATCGAAGTCGATCTGATCCAGCCAATCGGGAACAAGGAATTCGGGCGCCTCCACTTTCATGGCGAGCGGCTCTCCTGAACTCGCAAACTGATTTGCTGCGAAAAAGGCCTGGGCAGGGAGATAGCTCTTGTCCACGCCGGGCGCGAAGTATCCCGGCGAGTAGGGGCCAACAATGATCTTCTTTGCTTCAACAGATTTCAGCCAACTGCAGGCCTGATCTAAGAGTCGGCTGGCGATCCCCTGCCTTCTGCGGCTTTCGTCAACGGCGAGCAGGGAGATGTAGCCGATGTCTGGATCAGTGAGAAATCCTGCGTCGATCGGTGTGGTTCGGTGGACGGCGTGGATGAAGCCGATGATTGCGCCGTTCGATTCGGCCACCAATGTTCCGCCAGGAGAGAGATTTGGATCGTTGAGAACTCGCTGTGCAAACTGAATCTGATCGATCTGTTCGCCCGGCAATGAGCTCTGCAGAAGCTGTACGGATCTCAAGACTTCGTCTGGGTCTGTGGCACGAAAACTGCGCACTTCAAAGTCCATCGATTGATCATATCACCGTTTGAACAGCGGGCGATTCAGCGCGCTGCAGACGTGGATGCATCCGGGCGTCGATCAGCCTCTTCGCCCATATGGTCTAAAATAACCAAAGCGGTGGTTATGGCTGAAGCTGCAGCCTGAGCATTCGCAGGGTTTTTATTGAATGGATTGCATGGAGGTCAAAGCGCTAATCGCGTACATCGATGGCGGGACAGGCAGTCTGATTGTTCAGGCTGCAATCGCGATTGTCCTCGGTGTTGGGACAACCGTCAAAATCTACTGGGGATCGATCAAAAAGCGATTCTCTAAGTCGAGCGATTCGAGCAAAGCGCCTGAAAGTGATGAAGCCTGAAGGCCATGTGCCCGGCTCGTTCCGAGACCCCAGCGGAACGGTGTTTTCTGATCAAGGAACACTCTACAGAACAGTCACTACGTTTTATGAAGAGGAGTACATCGCCGCCCGCGATGCAGGACTCTTCGAGAAGCTGATCTCTGAAGGACTGCTTGTCAGCCACGAGGAAGCCCAGACCCACCCTCTGCTGGAACAGCCAGAGATCATTGCGGTGCTGAAGCCTGAACGGGTGCCGTTTGTCTCCTATCCCTACGAGTGGTGTTTCAGCCAGTTGAAGGACGCAGCACTGCTGACTCTCAAAATCCAAAAAGCCGCGATGGAGATGGGCTTCACGCTCAAAGACGCCAGCGCGTACAACGTTCAGT
>JALGXY010000080.1 GCA_029824495.1 Fimbriimonadia bacterium | reverse complement strand
CCAAAAATGCTGATGCGTATCGATCTTGATCAAACGTGGACCCCTTTCTGAGCAGCACGCGTCAGGCGCCACCGATCAAGAGCCACCGCAGCTACGATAATCGCACCGGTGACGATCTCTTGATGCCAGTTTTCCAGCCCCATGTGGCTTGAGCCGGAGGCGATTGTAGTCATGATAAGTGCGCCGAAGAGGCTGCCCATGACCGAGCCGGCACCGCCGTTCAGGCTCGCGCCGCCGATGACGACCGCAGCGATAACCTTCAGCTCCAGACCGCCGGCAACAGTCGGATCGCCGATCGTAAGGCGGCTGAACATGATCAGCCCGGCGAGACCGGCAAAGATTCCGCCCAGGACAAAGACCTTGATCGTCACCCAATCAGGATTGACGCCGCACAGTTTGGCGGTGTTCTCGTTCGATCCGACAGCAATGACCCGCCTGCCGAATACCGTTGAACCAAGCGCCCAAGAGGCCAGTACAGCCGCCACAACGAGCAGCCAGCCGCCCTTGGGGAGCAGCAGCCACTGAATCGCGTCGGGCAGCGGAGCGGTCAGGTCAGCGAGCCAGTTCTCAGGTGAGTTGACCGTGGTGTTGTCGGCGATGCCTTTTGCCACTCCTCTGATCGCAAGCAGGGAAGCGAGCGTGACGATGAATGAGCCGACCTTAAGCATGACGGTGAGCCCGCCATTGAGCAGACCGGCCAGCCCCCCAGCGACAACGCCAAGAATGGCTGCCAGCAGAGGGTCCATGCCGTTCTCGATCGCCTTTGCGATTACAACCGTTACTAGGGCGACTACTGAACCGACCGAAAGGTCGATGGCGCCGCGAGCAATGATGTAGGTCATTCCAACAGCGGCGAAGCCGACGATAATCGTCTGCCTTAGGATCGTCTCGAGTGTTTTTGAGCCGAGAAAACTGTCCGGCGCCTGCCAGGCGAAGAAGCCATAGATGACCGCCCAAGCAGCGACCAGCCCCAGAACCTGGAGCAGGCCGGGGAAGGTCTGGCTGAGCCTCCTTAAGAAGGGCTCGTTCTGATTGGGCTCCTGGCCGCCGGGCCTGCCTTGCGAGCCGATGTCAGCCTTAGCATCCTTCAAGTTGTTCTCTTGGTTGTCCATTGTTCTGTTCAGGCCTCGGTGCACCAGGCCATAAGCTGCTGCTGATCGACTGAATCGATGCCGACGGGTTCTCTCATTTTGCCTCGGGCCATGACCGCCACGCGGTCGGATACGCCCATAATTTCGGGGAGATAGCTGCTGATCAGAATGACCGCTTTGCCTTGAAGGGCGAGCTGGTCGATCAGTCTGTAGATCTGCGCTTTGCTGCCAACGTCGATGCCGCGGGTCGGCTCGTCGAGGATCAGGACTTCGCAGTCGGAATCGAGGAGACGCCCAATCGCAATTTTCTGCTGGTTGCCCCCGCTGAGAGTGCTGATCGGCTGATTGGCAGAATCGCACTTGACGCTGAGCGCCTCGATGATTCTCTCGGTTCTTTGAGTCTGCTTCTTGCGGCTGATTGAGAAGCCGGATGCCGGCTTGGGCATCACCAGGTTTTCGGTAAGAGAAAGGGCGACTGCCAGGCCCTCTTCTTTGCGGTCCTCACTGAGGAATCCAACGCCGGATTTCCACCGATCCCTGGGGCTGCACCAGCCGTTTTCGCCAAGAATCTGAACCTTGCCATTGGCCGCTTTGTCGAGGCCAAAAATGACCCTGGCGAGCTCTGTTCTGCCTGCACCGCTGAGGCCGGCGATGCCGAGAACTTCTCCGCGGTAGACCTTGAATGTTGCATCAAGATCAAAATCAGAGCGGGCAGCATCTGTCACCTCAAGCGCGAGGTCGCCCGCACTCCTTTCAGATCGGGGGTACATCTCCTCGACATCGCGTCCCACCATCATCGAAATGATCGTCTGAACCGAGTCTTCGTGGGCGTCGATCGCTCCAATCATCTCGCCATCGCGCAAGACATGAGCCTGGTCCGCGACCCGCACGATCTCATCGAGAAAATGCGAGATATAGATAACCGCTTTGCCTGCCTCCTTGAGGCGCTCGATCTGAATGAACAGCTTTTCAACATCCTCTTTGCCGAGGCTAGAGGTCGGTTCATCGAAAAGCAGAATCTGCGCATCTGCGGCCAGGGCGCGGGCGATTTCGACGACCTGCTGCTGAGCGATCGGCAGTGTTCTGGCGAGAGCAGTCGGCTTGATCTGCGGGTAGCCCATTTCGTCCAGAACATCAGCCGCCCGCCGGTTCATCTCCTTGCGGGTCAAGACTCCGGCTTTCTGTATCTCCGCTCCAAGAAAGATGTTTTCAGCAACGCTCAAGTGGTGACAGATTGCAAGCTCTTGATGGATCAGCGCCACGCCGGCCCTTTGAGCATCGAGGGGAGACTTAGGAGTGTACGACTGGCCGTTGAGGGTCATCGACCCTTCATCGGCATCCAGCTCGCCTGCCAACACCCGCATCAGCGTCGACTTGCCGCTGCCGTTTTCACCAACCAGAGCATGGACTTCGCCCTTTGTCGCCGAAAAATCGACCTGGCTGAGAGCCTGGGTCAGGCCAAACCGCTTGCTGATGCCGGATGCGACGAGGTCAGCCACTATTCGCCGGGATTCTCCAAGGATGTGGGATCGATCAGGGTTGCGCCGGTGTCGATCATCGACTCCACCGATTCGCCGTTCAGGTGCTGAATCAGCGTCTTGGCACCAAGATAGCCGATGTTGTAAGGATCCTGAACAACCAGCGCTTTCACGCTGCCGTCCTCGATGCCCTTGATCAAGCCATCCGAGGAGTCGAACCCGACGAAGGTGACTTCATCAGACAGTCCAGCATCCTTGATCGCCCGCATCGTGCCGAACGCCGAAGGTTCGTTGGGAGCAAAAATCCCATCGAATCCAGGATCACTGCCGCTTCTAAACCGGTCGATCATCTGCTCCGCTCGCTCCTGGGCAGATTCGGCCGTAACGCCTGCGTACTGTCCTGAGCTGATCACTTCGAGGCCCGGGTGTTCAGCGATGGCCGCCAGAAAGCCCTCTTCACGATCCGTGGTCGAAGCGTTGCCCTCGCTGTAGCGAAGCAGCACGATTCTGCCTGTCTCGCCGACAAGTTCTGCCAGCTTTTCACCGGCCATCCTGCCTGCCTCAAAATTGTTGGTCGCGACGTAGCTGACAATGCCTGTGTTGTC
Source organism: Fimbriimonadia bacterium (assembly GCA_029824495.1). Classification (GTDB taxonomy): domain Bacteria; phylum Armatimonadota; class Fimbriimonadia; order Fimbriimonadales; family Fimbriimonadaceae; genus JALGXY01. Next base: position 1,246 of record JALGXY010000080.1, on the reverse strand, counting down.
TTTGAGCGATGTTCCAAAGATCACAACCGGGATATCTGAATCCATCGCTTCTTCAACTGGGCGGCGGATCGCTACATCGTCCATTGGAGCGAGGACGATGCCATCGACGCCTTTCGCAATGAAATCCTCAATGATCTTGATCTGTTCAACCCGACTGTCTTCTCGGACGGCACCTTTCCAGATCACCTCGACTCCAGCCTCTTCGCCCGCAGCCTTGGCCCCAGCTTCAACTGTTTGCCAGAACGAATGTGTTGTGCCGACAGGGATTACGGCGATGGTGAGTTTTCCGTCATCGGCCTGAGATCCGCTCGTGCAGGATGCCGCCATAAGGGCGGCACCCAGCACAAGACCGGCGGGGAAGAGCTTCAACTTTAGGCTCCAACTAGTTTGGCCAGCTCAGGATCGTCGAGATCATCAGTGCCGACGACTGCTGCACCTGTGTCGATTCGTGCCTCAACCTCTTCGCCGTTGAGCTTGCTCACCATCGATTTGACAGAGAGATAGCCCATCGTTTCGGGATTCTGGACCACAAGCGCGTTGATCTCACCCGTTTTCAGTCCTTCGAGCAGACCGTCCGATGAATCGAACCCGACGAACTTGACGTTGCCAGCCATACCCGTGCCCTGCAGGGCGCGAAGCATGCCGAATGACGCCGATTCGTTTGAGCAGAAGATGCCGTCCACATCGTCTCCAAACTTGTCAAGAAGGCTTTCTGCCTTTGTCTGAGCGGACTCTTTCGAGGCGCCCGCAAACTGGTTGGAGGTGAGAATCTCAAGTCCTGCAGCCTTGGCGGCTTCGAGGAAGCCTTCTTCACGCTGTTTGGTGCTGTCGGAACCTTCCAGATAGCGCATTAGGATGATTTTTCCGGTGCCGCCGAGCTCTTCGACCAAGCGTTCACCGCCCATTTTTCCGGCGTTGAAATTGTCCGTAGCAACGTAGCTGAACTGCTTGGTCGATTCGAGGCCAGAGTCAAAGATCAGAACGGGAATGCCATCTGCAACCGCGTTGCCTACCGGCGCCCGGAGAGCGACTGAGTCGAGCGGAGCGAGGCAGATGCCGTCTACGCCGCTGGCGATGAAGTTCTCAACGACTTCGATCTGCTGCTCGCGATCATCTTCTTTGAGAGGCCCTTTCCAGATGACCTCAACACCCTCTTCCTCAGCTGCACGCTTTGCGCCTGCTTCAACCGCTTTCCAGAAGACGTGAGAGGTGCCCTTTGGGATCACCGCAATCTTGTAGGAGCCAG
>JALGXY010000079.1 GCA_029824495.1 Fimbriimonadia bacterium | reverse complement strand
CATGTTGCTGGTTCGGCGGCTGCTGAAGACAATGGAACCGGTGTTGTCGGTGTGGCGCCTGGCGCAGATCTCTACGGTCTAAAAGTTCTCGACGCTGGCGGCAGTGGCAGCTACTCCTGGGTGATCTCGGCATTGCAGTGGTGTGTCACCAACGGCATCGACATTGCCAACTTCAGCCTCAGCAGCAATGGCGATCCTGGATCAGCAGTTGAAAACGCGTTTATCGCGACGTACAACGGTGGCGTGATCAGCTTCGCAGCTTCTGGAAACGATGGTCGGCGTAATGGCCGAGGCGACACCTGCGACTTCCCCGCACGTTATCCGATCGTAGTCGCGGTTGCCTCGACAACCTCAAGCGATGCACGCTCAAGCTTCTCCAGCACAGGCCCTGACGTCGAGCTGGCAGCTCCTGGTTCGAGCATCACTTCAACCTACCTAAATGGAGGCTATGCCTCAGCCAGCGGAACTTCGATGGCTTCACCGCATGCAGCTGGCCTTGCAGCTCTGATCATCCAGGCAGGTCTCATCAGCCCCGATGACATTCGATCGCAGATGCAGTCGACTGCCATCGACCTTGGCGATGCCGGCCGCGACGACAAGTTTGGCTTTGGCCTCATTGATGCAGTTGCTGCAACAAGCGACCTTGGCACTCCCAACGACGCTCCGGTCGCAACGATCAGCAGCCCTGCTGATGGCTCAACATTCAACACAGGCACATCAGTCACCTTCACAGGTTCGGCAACGGATAAAGAGGATGACAACGCCGCGGTGACCAGCAGCCTGGTCTGGACTTCGAGCATCGACGGCGAGATCGGTACTGGCGCAAGCTTCAGTGCAACGCTCTCAGACGGCAATCACACGATTATCGCTACGGCAACCGACTCCTTAGGCAAGACCGGCAATGCGTCGATCAGCCTGACGGTTGGCGACCCGCCGAGCAACGAGATGACGGTCAATTCGATCACCTATACTCCGTATGGCGGCAAGGACCGCAATCTGCGAGTAACGGTGAGCGTTGTCGACAGCGATGGAAACCCGGTCGAAGCAGCAGACGTTTCGATCACCCTTTCTGTCGACACAGGCGGATCGTGGACAGGCAGCGGTGCTACAGGATCGGATGGAACAGTAAGCTGGAACCTCCGCAGCGCCCCGAACGGCACCTATACGACCAACGTGACCTCGGTCACCAAGTCCGGCATGGTCTGGGATGGAGTCACTCCTCCCAACAGCCACACTAAGGGCTAGTCTCTCAGACGAGCCGAAACACAGGGCGGCGAGCTTCGGCTCGCCGCTCTCTTTATGTCTGGGGCTCGATTCTGACCGGAGCGCTCTTAAACGCGGGAGTCTTCGACTTCGGGTCAGCATGGCGTGGGATCAGGATGTTCGCCTCAGGGAAGTACATCACCACCGAGCCGCGAGCAACATCGAACGATCTCACCAGTTGATTCGGCATGGCGCCTGTGTTGCTCGATACCCGAACTGGCTGATTCTCCTTGAAGCCGTGTTTGGTCATATCATCCGGGTTCATCAGCACGACATTCCGCCGCTCCTGGCCGCGATACCGGTCGTCCTCGTCGTAGACCACCGTGTTGAACTGGCCTTCAGAGCGCACCGTGATCAGCGTGAAGCCGTCATCGCTTTCAATCGGGGGCAGGGGCACGGCGTGCATCTTTGCACGGCCGGAATCGGTGGCGAAATTCGGTTGGTGGAACGTCCGCCCTTCGACCAGAAACTCCTTCTTGGTCTCGCCGGCCTTTTCGATCTCCTGGTAGCCGGGAATGATCTTGGCGATCGCCTTTCGAATCTCTCCGTGTTCCCGCAGACTCTGCCAGTCGAGCAGGCTCGCATCGAACAGACGTGAGCCGAGATCAGCGATGATTTCGACTTCGCTGCGCAGCCCCTCGATCCGCTGTTCGCCGCCGTCGGAGATCCGCACAAAATTGTACATCGACTCCTGGGTGGTCACCTGTTTCTCTTCGTCGCGAGCCTGTACAGGCAGGATGATCGTCTCCTTTGCCAGCCCGGCTGCATGGCCAGTATTGAGAGTGGTGGAGAGATAGACCACTTGGTCGAGCTGGTTCATGGCCCGGCGGGCATAGGCGGCGTCCGGATTCGAGCCGTACAGGTTGCCGCCCAGACAGATCGCCGTGCGCATCTCACCCTGCTCGGCGGCCTCCATGCAGCCGAGCGTGTCGAGCCCCTTGTGCGTTGGCAGCTCGACGCCCAGCTCCGCTTCGACCTTGTCGAAGACCGCCTTCTTTAGCTTTGGCACGACGCCCATCGAGCCGATGCCCTGCACATTCGAATGGCCTCTCAGCGGAAGCAGGCCGCAGCCCTCTCTGCCGATCATTCCGCGCATGATCGCGAGGTTTCCGATCATCTGCACGTTGCCGACTCCGTGCGAATGGTGGGTGATGCCCATCGCCCAGGCGAAGACCGTCTTCTGCGAAGCCCGATACAGCCCAGAAACCTCAGAGATCTGCTCTCGTGAGATCCCAGAACCTTCGACAATCTCTTCCCAGGTCGAGGACTCGATTTGAGCCTGAAACTCGCTCCATCCGTCGGCGAACTGATCAACGAATTCCTGGTCAACAGCGTCGCTCTCGATCAGATGCTTGGCGATCCCGCTCAGCAGGTGTATGTCTCCGCCCGCCTTCGGCTGGAGATAGAGATCGCACGTTTTCGAGCCGAACAAGAGACTGCGCCAGTCACTCGGTACGCGGAACTTTTCGAGCGCCGGTTCGCGGACCGGGTTGATCACCACCACCCTGCCGCCACGCCGTCTTAGGTCGACAATGGTGCGCATCAGCCTCGGGTGGTTGCTGGCCGGATTCGCCCCGATCAGAAACAGCAGATCACACTGGTCAAGGTCTTCTAAAACAATGGTCGCAGTTCCGGAGCCGGTGACCGTAGAGAGCCCGACGCCTGACGCCTGGTGGCAGTAGTAGCTGCAGTTGTTGACATGGTTCGTGCCGTAGATACGCGCCATGAGCTGCAGCAGGAATCCCGCCTCATTAGACGATCGTCCGCTGAAATAGAAGAACGATTCCAGCGGGTCGGTTTCGCGCAGCTTTTCTGCCACTCGTTCGAGTGCATCGTCCCAGGAAATCGGCCGGTAGTGGGTGTCGCCTGGTGCAGCAATCAAGGGGGTCGAAAGCCGTCCAGACATCTCAAGCTGGCGTGGGGTCATCGACCGCATCTGGTCGAGGCTCGTCTGCTGAAAGAACTCGGGGGTGATACGGCCCTGCATATCCGCATCCATCGCCTGAAGCGACTTCTTGCAGACTTCGGGGAATTGACCGCTTTCGTTGACCATGCCGCCGCGCTTGCCGCCCATGCCGAGCGCACAGGTTTTGCAGGCGTTCTTAGTCCGCATCGCGCGGTACATTTTGAGGATTCCGCCCGCTTCGCGCCCCTTTTTCAGGGTGTAGAGGATGGCTGCGATTCCGCCGCCGCCGCGGCCGCTGCTCATGCGCTGATCTTACCGGCGCAGTGGGGGCAGGCGTCAGCTTCTGGGGGGATCGCCCACTGGCATTCGTCGCAGATCTTGTGCCCGGTCGTTTTCAAATCGTGGTCGACGCAGATCCTCTCATCGAAGACATAGCATCCCCCTTTCCAGGTGCTCTTTGGCTCATCGGTCTGTTCCAGATAACGCAGGATGCCGCCCTCGAGCTGATAGACCTCCTCGAATCCTTCGGCCAGCATATAGGCGCTCGCCTTTTCGCATCGGATCCCGCCGGTGCAGAACATCGCAACCTTCTTGTGCTTTTTCGGGTCGAGGTTCTTCTTCACCCAATCGGGGAATTCACCGAAGGCATCAATCTGGGGGTCGATCGCGCCCTCGAATGTGCCCGCCTCGAATTCGTAGTCGTTGCGGGTGTCGACCAGGATCACGTCATCTTGCTGAATCAGGTCATTCCAGTCTTCTGGCTCGATTCGCTGGCCGCTCAGTTTGTGGGGATCGGTCCCCGGCACACCAAGTGTGACGATCTCCTTTTTCAGGCGCACCTTGAGGCGGTGGAAGGGCGGCTCTTCGTGGTGAGCGAACTTTGCTTTGAGATCGCTGAGACGAGGGTCTTGTCGGAGATGGTCGAGGAGCTCGTTGATCCGCTGCTCGCTTCCGCTGATCGTGCTGTTGATCCCCTCTTCGGCGAGCAGGATCGAGCCTTTCAGGTCTCGCTCGGCGCAGAAGTCGATGAGCGGCTGCCGCATCTCCTTGTAGTCGGGCAGAGAAGCGAATTTGTAGAAGGCGGCAACGAGGGTCTGGGGCATTGACGTTCAGATTATGGCGCGAATATTGACTCAAGCCAGGCATCTCCCATCAGCCCCACCAGCCGAATCTCCTGCCCCTCTGATAGACTCAACATTGATAGGAGCGGTGCTCCTGAATCGAGTTTCTCAATGGGCCAACACCACAAAATCGTCAT
>JALGXY010000078.1 GCA_029824495.1 Fimbriimonadia bacterium | reverse complement strand
GCAGTTGCCGCTTCAATCGGCGCTCCTTCAACACCTGGTGTTGGCATCGTCATCCTTGCGCTTGTCTTACAGTCAGTTGGCGTCCCTGAGGCAGGAATCGCGCTGATTATCGGTGTCGATCGAATTCTTGATATGTGCAGGACTAGCGTCAACGTTACTGGCGACCTGACGGCTTGCGTAGTGATGGAGCGTTGGATTGGCAAGAAGGCCGACAACTCAGTCAGATTGGCTTAGCGGCATTTTTGCTTGAGCGCACTCCGATGGTCACCTCCCCCTTGGGGGTGGGCTAGGGAGGGGGCTTTGCTTACCAACCTCCCCCAAGGGGGAGGTGAAAGCCTTCTCCATGTTTCCTGAACCGGGATTGAAGCCTTGGCATGAACTGAAACCTGAACCGAAGGCCCACCACCAATTTGAAGTCGGTCCATTCACTGTGATGAGGGCCTCAGCTGTTGCGTTTGGATCAGCAATGCTCGTGGCTCGAACAAAAAACAGTCCTTCATTGGCCGAAGCTGAATAGAGCCCTTGGTCCGATATTGAACCAGCCTGACTCACCGGCGTGACGGACCAAACAACAGCATCGTGAGCATTTCGAGCGAACGGGGATCAATCCCGGCGGATTTTCTGAACATCGTCGTAGAGCTGCAGTACAACGAGACAGACTTCATCTTCGTGAGCCGCTAGGCTTTCGCCGCCAAGTGAAGAACTTCTTGAGCTTCTGCTCAAGAGTTCTTGCCGCCTTGTGGCACTTCTTGCCGGCTTTGTCGAGGAGTCCGATAGGGAAGCGTGGCTTCTTGAGTTCCGCGTCGATGTAGCGGACTTCGCCGCCGCCAACAGGCAGGTTTTCTGGCCTGCGGTGCGTGCCAAAGGCGTAGTCCCACACGGCGACACCCCAAAGGCCGACAACAGCGAGATTGCAGGTGGGTCGCCAGTGGTGCATCAGGTGGAATCCGTAAGCGTGACGCATCATCTTGCCGATGCCGCGCTTTTTCATCGCAGGCTTCCAGAAGCGGTCGAATGACAGGTGGGTGATGGCATGCCACACCTCATACCCGCCGTAACAGAGCGTCACGCAAAAGAGCGTTCCTGAGACGATGGGAGCAGCAGGGAAGATCAGTTTAAGGGGAAGCCCGATCAGCAGCAGGAAGATCACGAAGAATATGGTCGCGGCGTAGGCAGGAAACATCATCGACTCCTCCTGATGCTCATGCTCGATCGGGTACTCGTTCTCAACTGGAACCAATGTCGCCGGCTCATTAGGAGTCACGGGAGCCTTGACGTTGGTGAGGCCGTGATGGTGGCTGTGAGCCCTATGCATGGAGCCTAGGAAGGGAAGAACAGCGGAGTGCAGAAGGTAGCGGTGGTACAGATACTCAAACAGGCTCAGCGGGATTCCGATAAGCGCTGTCCACATTACGACGTGCCAAGGTCGCGACATTTCATGCGCAAAGGCATCGGGGAAGAAGAGCCAGAAGATGATCAGCGCCATCGCCAGCTGAGCGAATGTCGAGAGGAAAAACGCACCGAAGGGCATTCCCTTGGCTTTCTTCAACTCGTGCTCGTGTTCGGTTGTCACTTGGGTTCAGTTTCCTGCTTGGCCGATGCCATGCCGCCATGCCGTTACAGTCCGTATAATGACCGGAATGGCTGATTCACGACAACTAGACTGACAAGTACAGATTGATTATTGACGAAGATCGTGTGGGGTTTCAGCCGTTGGGTCCGTTGGACTAGGACAACGTCCCGCACAGGCTGCAAAAAATGACGTAGAGATTCGAAAAAGGCATCACACGCAGATCTGAGAATTCAGTCTATGATCATGCGAGATACAGGAATGCGTCTCGGCACTAATGCACTGGTATGAGCTAGGATGGAGTGCTCTCGCTCAGCCATGTATAAGCTCCAGCTCTGAGATCCTTACTGAACGCACGGGCAACGGCCCATCGCAGGAAATCGATGGTGCCCAGAAACTGACCCGTTAACCTTAATGAGGCTGATTCGTAGTAGAAACCCGGAGTATCACGGGAGTTACGCCTGGTTCAGCAGAAGTTGGTGTCGATGATTGTGTCTTAGCGGATTCTTGACCGACATGCAAATGGGAGCAATAAATGGGACTTGGGAAGTTGATCAGTGAGAATCTCAGGAATCGTGGGGCTCTCTCAGTCTCTTGTTGAAGGCTGCTAGATCCGGCTCGACGATTGCTCCGATCTCGTCAAGTGCGCCCTTGTAAGACTCGATGCCCCGCCCGCCAACGAATATCGGTACAGAAGGTCCAAGTCCACGCAGTACGACCCGTGGCTCGTGGTTCATGGTCGTGTCGTCGACAAACTCGACGTCTAGAATCAGAATCGACTGAGTCTACTCACACATCCAACTGCCGTTCCCCACCGTCACGCGAAGTGAGGATCCAGCATATCCAGACACCTGAGCCAAGTTACTTGCCAATCAACGACAGGTTTTTTACGCCACATGGCGGAATCTGCAAATTCTTGCACCAGGATGTGGTATGAAGATAGAGAACAAAGTTGAAACGAATGAAAAACCAAGCCAAGGCACCTGAGCAGAAGAAGTTAGAAACTGAAGCCAGGGAGCTCGAAGCGAAGAAGTCAAGCCCGGCAGTCAAGAGGAAGGACGAGCAGACCAGGCCTCCTGCTAATGGACCCCAAGAAGAACTAGAACGAAACAGACCTGTCGCAGGTGAGAGTTGCGACAGGGCACAGGAGGAACGAAAGATGATCGATGCAGTTTGGAAGATCGAGTTTCTGGTCGACGACACGAGGACTCCGGCAGGAGTTCTTGCCTTCGTCGACGAGCATATCTATGGAGGGGGAGAACAATATGTCTACTATGGTGACTACTTGCTGGGACATGGCCGAGTCGCTATGCGTCTCGACGTCTTTGCCTACAATGCGGTTGATGGAAACGACCTGCCGTTCGGTGGGCGCGACGAGTTTGAACTAGAGTTGGCTGGACAGGTCGAAGACAGCCGGATAGTGCTCGCGGGTGCGATCAAGCACGAGCCTGAGTCAACGTTTATCGCCGTTGCCGAGAAAGTCTTCGAGCTTCCTACCGTTCAGCACGAACTCGCAAGGCGACATGATTCCAGGCCGCCACACGAGAAGACCCGCGAGTGGCTCGAAAACATTCTCACCTTGTCGCGGCAAAGCGAGCGGACCAATGAAGCGAGTGCGGACAGTTCGTATACACCGCGCCTGCGAGAACTGTTCGAGAAAGCGGCGGATCTGGACAGGAAGGAATGCTCACGGATTCGGACCGAGATCAGTGAACTCGGCCCTCGTAAAGACTGACTCCACTGACAATTGACACGAACCGCCATCCACCTGGTCATCGATTTCCAGGTGGAACCGGCACAACTCGAGGACCGGACGAATGGAACAACTCAAACAGATCGAGAACCCTCTCCTAGCCTCCAAGGCTATGGAAGAGGCATCCAGCAAACGTCCTTGGAGGGCCTTGGATGGCCTCACCCCTCCCGTCCAAGCGCTCTCGCTTTGTTAAGGCCGAAAACCCAAAATCAAGGATGCCAAAGTCCTCGTCTAAGCATCGTCGCCTAAGAAATGTTCCGGTCAAAAGTGGAAGAAAAGTGGAAGGGTCCGTCCGAGAATGACCTGGCATTGGGTGACACTAACAGACACGTTCTGAACTTGTTACGAGGGCGAAGCAACACTAGGTAGCCCGAAGAGTCAAACTGAAAATGCGAGGGTCCCCGGTTCAAGTCCGGGCTGCGGCACCACCTTCTTCCTCTCCTTTTTTCTCTTGGCACAGTCTTTGAGCATCAAGTGCCAGGCAACTAGATTCGCAGACGTATCTACTGTGAATCGTCCGGTTGATCAGCCGGTGGTGACTGCTTTTTCTTCTTAGATTGGGCGATGACGACAACAACGGCTACGATGACAATTATCGGGCAGACGATCGTCATCAAGCCGAGGAGTATCCAGAGTTCTGCTCCCAGTGGGATAAGTGCAATCATGTCAAACCCTCCATTGAGAGTGGGTGGCTGCTGTCTGCGTTAGTCATTGCTCATACCGCCCCTTGCGGTCTGCTCACAGCTAAAGTCTAGATCAGTTTCGTCGGCACGAGAGCCGGTTCAGCATCAGCGCATGCAGGCCTGGGCAATCGCCTCAACGTGCCGGACATCGGTGCCGCAACAACCCCCCAGGACATTCAGGCTGGGAAGGGCATCACGGAGTGCACGATACTGCGCCCCCAGCTCAGCTGGATTGCCATCATCAAGAACCGTGCACTCGTCGAGCTCTGCGTGACTTTTGCTCGAGGCGTTGGCTCGAAGGCCGCCGATACGATCCTGCCAGTCGCCCGGCTCGTCAAAAATCGAAGAGAAGTGTGTCGGGTGAGCGCAGTTGATCATGTAGTACGCCGGAGCACCTGAGGTCGCGTCATCGACCGCCTCGATCGCCGACCTGACGGACTGGCCCGAAGGGAGTCGT
>JALGXY010000077.1 GCA_029824495.1 Fimbriimonadia bacterium | reverse complement strand
GATCGTTGTCGTGTGGATCTCGTACTCGTCGTACTCGTAGTCGAAGTTTGCGCGGATATAGAGGCCGCGCTTCAGCTCGTGCTCAAGCACCTCGATCTCCTCGCCATCTGCTCCGATCAGGGTTTCGACAACCGCCGGGTGGCATTCGATGAGGAAGGCTGATCCTTTCTCATGAAGCTTGCGACGCAGATCTCTTTCAATCCAAAGAGCGACCGTGTCGTAGCTGGCGATTCGGCCGCGGCCGTCACACATGGGGCAGAGCGTCGTGATCGCTTCTGTGACCGATTCGCCCGTTCGCTTTCGTGTGATTTCGATCAGCCCAAGTGAGGAGACCTTGCCCATTCGTGTTCGGGCACGATCTTTGTCGAGGATGTTCTCGAAATGTTCGGTCAGCTTTTTGCGGTCATCTGCGCTCTCCATATCGATGAAATCGATGACGATGATGCCGCCCATGTCTCGCAGGCGAAGCTGACGACCGACCTCTTCGGCTGCTTCGAGGTTGGCTTTCAGAATCGTGTCACTGAGTGATCGTGAACCGACCTGTTTGCCCGTGTTGATGTCGATGGCGGTAAGCGCCTCTGTCTCGTCGATGACAAGTGAGCCGCCGCTTTTCAGCAGAACCTTGTGTTCGAGAAGCTGATCAAGATCCTCTTCGATGCCGAAGTGGTCAAAAATCGGTTCTTCTAGATCGTAGAGCTCGATCTTGTCGCGTAGTTTTGGTGCAGCCATGCCGGCCACCATACTCACCTTTTCAAACTCTTCTGGATCGTCGATGATCAGTCTATCGATCTCATCGCCGAAGACATCTCGCATGGTCCGGTAGAGCAGGGTCTGATCACGGTGAACGACCGCCGGAGCGCGAAGCCTTTTGGCCGACTCCATCACCTGGCTCCAGAGCTGCTGGAGAACCTGGACGTCGGCATGAAGTTCTGCCATTGTCCGGCTTTCGCATTCTGTTCGCAGGATCAGCCCAAAGCCCTGAGGGATGATCTTATCGCCGATTTTCTTCAAGCGGTCGCGCTCTTTGCGGTCCTCGATTTTTCGGCTAATGGCGACGTGCCCACCCTCCGGCATCATCACCAGATACCTGCCCGGGAGCGAGATCCTGGTGGTCACACGGGCGCCCTTTGTGCCTCGCGGAGCTTTGGTGACCTGCACCATCAGCTCTTGGCCAGGTTTGATCAGCTCTTTAATCTTTCGGCGGCGCAGTTCGCTGCGTCGCATGCTTGCCGGGCTGTTGTCTGACCCATCATCGGGGATGATGTCTGCGACGTACAGGAAGGCGTTTCGCTCTAGCCCGATATCGACAAATGCTGCATCCATGCCGGGCAGCACGTTTTGAACGATGCCTTTGAAAATGGAGCCGACTACGCGCTCTTCGCGTTCGACTCGGTACTCCATCAGTTTGCGGTCTTCAATCGTTGCAATCCTGGTCTCTCTGCCTGAGCAGTTGACTAGAATTTCGATCGATCTTGGCGTCCTGACGGCGGCCTTTTTGGCCCTGGGTGAACTCCCACGCGAAGATGTCTTCGCGCGTGATGTTGATTTTTTCCTCAAAAAAACTGTCCTCAACGGGGCTCAAATTGCGCCAAGCAGATTCAAATGATCTGGACGCCGGGAATAGCCCTCGTGATCTGCCGATTTTACCGCGTAGGCAACCGAGAATAGGTCAGTCGCTCAGAACAGGGGGCGGTATTCTCGCTTAGCACCTCGGCATGAGTGCTGGGGCAGACTCACATCATGAAGCGAAAGGGCAGCCTGACAGTCGTCTGCGGAAGCATGTACGCAGGGAAGAGTGAAGAGCTGATTCGCCGTGCTCGGCGGGCACTTTACGCCAAGAGAAAAGTGCAGGTTTTTAAGCCGATCATCGATACGAGGTACGACGAGACCATGGTTGTGAGTCACATGGGCGTCAAACATGAAGCTGTCCCGGTGAAAAATGTTGCCGACCTCGCTCAGGCAATCGATAAAGAGACCGATATGGTCTGCATCGAAGAGGTGCAGTTCTTCGATGACGGCATCACTGATCTCGCCATGCAGCTCGCCGATTCGGGCTACGAGGTGATCGTCGCAGGGCTTGACCAGGATTTTCGACGACGACCATTTGGACCGATGCCGCAGCTGTTGGCTCTCGCCGACGAGGTCATCAAACTGCGGGCTATCTGCATGAATTGTGGCGAAGAGGCGAGCCACACCTACCGTGCGATCAACGGAGAACCGGCACACCGAGATGACCCGATCGTGCTGGTCGGCGCGCTGGAGGCCTACGAGGCTCGTTGCCGCCGCTGCTACAGACTGCGTGGCGAACCTAAGAAGAGGTTTCGCCCTTCTTGATTGTCAGGGTGAATCGCCCTGTGATCGACTGACCTGCCAGAGGAGCGTCCGTGAGTGCGATCTCCTGTTTGAGAAGCATGCCGTTGGCAGGATCGATCCAGATGCTGCCTTCCGATCTGCCGACAGGCTTCAGTTCACCTTCGTGTTCCACCTGCTCAGTCTCCTTTGCTTTAAACGAGATGCGCAGGGCATCCAGCCCTTCAACCTTGTCTGGCCCTCGAAGCGTAAAGACTGCCTCTACTGGAACGGTCCCGAGCTCTTCGTTCTTAGGGATCAAGACTTTCCACTCGTCTTCCTTCTTCACCGGATCGGCCGGAAAGACCAGGGTGGTCAGGTTTGCAAACCGTGCATCTTCTGAATCGAAATCCTCGCCAGCGATTGCGGCCGGCCAGCCTCGAGGTGAGATGGTTGTAAAGACGGCAGGCGGGTTTGGCCAATTGACAACACCGCCCTCGTGAGTCATCCGTGCTTCTGACTGCTGACTCTTGACCACGAAGCTGCCATCTTCGTTGAGTGCGGCAACTGTCCGCTTGAGATCGGCTTCGAAAACAACTTCCGATCCTTCAAAGGTGAGGATAGTCTTCAGAGTGTAGTCAGCGGTCCAGCCCTTTTCTGGGGTGGCCTTCAGAGGGGCTGCTTGAGGGGCAGCGAGGGCAAGAATCGCCAACAGGAGAGGAGAAGTCATGTGATTTCCAAAGATTCTGACGTATTGAGGCCCCAGCCGGTCCAGTAGGTTGGTCAGAATCACAACGCTGTGACTAGTCTAAAAGCTGTTTCGTTCGATTGCGCGCTCACATTAGTGGATGTGCGCTGGTCTCCTGGCCGCTCTGCGGCAGAGGCTGCAGCTAGTCTCGGCCTTTCGACGGATCAGCAGACAGCAGCAGAGGTGTTCGAACGCCTCTTCTTTGGACGCGGCAGAGAATATGCGCAATCGAGCGCTTCTGACGCAGCGTACAGAGACTTTTGGGTTCAGCTCGGCCAAGACTGGTCCGAAAGTATGGAGTGGGGGCGCGACAGAGGCGAAGAGCTGATGATGCGCATGGATGAGCAGATCTATCGGCCGGAATCGGGCACTTTCGTTCTCTATGATGATGTTCTGCCCTGCCTGAACGCCTTGGCAAAGACAGAGCTGCGCCTGGCCGTGATCAGTAATTGGGACAGGTCACTCTACCGAGTGCTTGAAGCTGCAGGAATCGCGGATCATTTCGAGGTGATCACCGCCTCGATGGTCGTCGGTTCTGAAAAGCCAGACGGGAAGATCTTCACCACCACACTAAAATCACTGGGGGTCAACCCAGGCGAGGTTCTGCACGTTGGGGACAATCCTATGGACGACGTCGAAGGCGGCCGTCGAATCGGAATGAAGACCGCGCTGATCGACCGAGAGATGGGCGCGTCATTCGGGGCAAAACTGGCCTCGCTCACCGACCTGCCTGAGCTGATCAGCTCCATTTAGACGATGTTGATTTCGGACTTTGACTACGACCTTCCAGAAGAGCTGATCGCGCAGACCCCGCTTGCTGACCGCGCGGACAGCCGCATGATGGTCGTTGATCCTGTCAGCAAAAGGTTTGAAGAACGGCCATTTCGATCCTGCGTCGATCTGCTGCAGCCTGGCGACCTTCTCGTCACAAACACCGCGCGGGTGACGGCTGTCCGGCTCTATGGCCAGAGGCCGACCGGAGGGCAGGTGGAGGCGCTTTTGTTGAAAGAGGAGGAGCCTGGCCGGTTCGAGGCGTTGGTCAAGCCAGCCAAAAAACTCTCTGTTGGGCAGAGAGCGCTGTTTGGTGATGGGCTGGAGGCTGAAGTCGTTGAGGTCCGCGAAGAGGGTCTTCGTGTGCTGAGTTTTCTACAGCAGGAAGGTCTGTCAGAAAGGCTTGCGGCAAAGGGCTTTGCTCCCCTCCCACCCTACATCCACGAACATCTGAAGGATGTCGAGCGATACCAGACCGTTTACGCTGCCGTTGGAGGCAGCGCGGCAGCCCCCACCGCTGGGCTGCATTTTACGAAGGAGATCCTGGCTGCTTTAGAAAAGAAAGGGGTTGAGCGCGCTGAGGTGAGTCTTGATGTCAGCCTCGACACCTTTCGGCCGATGTCTGCCGACACGGCGGAGGCGCACACAATGCACG
>JALGXY010000076.1 GCA_029824495.1 Fimbriimonadia bacterium | reverse complement strand
GTTCGGGTTCTCGTGCACAGACATCCCAAGCCCGTGGCCCAGCCGGTGCGTGAAGAATTCACCATAGCCGGCCTCTGAAATGACGCCTCTGGCTGCCCGGTCCAGGTCCTGATAAGGCGTGCCGGCTGAGATCGCTTTTCGACCTGCCCAGTGCGCGGCCAGAACGGTCTGGTAGACCTCCTTCGCCTCCTCGGTCGGCTCGCCAAAACTGATCGTTCTGGTGATGTCGCTCTGATAGCCGCCGACATCGCAGCCGAAATCCATGATCACCACATCACCCTCTTTGACAACCGTGTCGTCTGAGTGGTGATGCGGCTCGGCACCATTCGCGCCAGCTGCAACTATCGCAAAGGTCGGGGTGCCGCCTCTGGCAGACATCTCATCGCTCAAAACCTTGGCGATTTCGAGCTCGGTCATTCCGGCTTTAAGCTGGGGCAGTGCTGCCTCGTAAGCCTGGTCGGCGATGCCGCCCGTCTGGTGGAGCAGAGCCAGCTCATCGCTGTCCTTGACACAGGTGATGCGCGAGAGGATCGGGTGACCTTCGACAAAGTCTGCCGCCGGGATCGCCCTCTGCAGCAGCCGCAGGTGAGAAGCCCTCATGTCGTCATCGAAAGCGATCTTTGCCGACTCCAGCCCCCACTGTTCTGCTGTATGCGCCACATGGGCCGAGGGATCCTCGCCATCTGCCCAAGCCAGGATGTCGGTCACGCCGCATCGGGCAGCCTGATTTGCGGTCAGTGCAGGGCAGATTAGGCGGACGTCACCGCTTTGAGAGATCAGCATGATCAAAAGGCGCTCGCCGCCCGACTCATTCAGACCGTGCAGGTAGGTGAGAGAGATTGGAGTGGCCGCAATGTAAGCTGCAATTCCGTCGGCGGACATCTCCTGGCAGAGGCGGTTGATGCGGGCGTCGTTACGTCCCAAGGATCCAGACATGGGCTGAGTATGGCAGGAGCAGCGGTGGTATCATCCGCCTTGGCTTTGCCCGGTCGTCTAATGGCAGGACAGCGGTTTTTGGTGTCGTCAATCTAGGTTCGAATCCTAGCCGGGCAGCCACATTTTCCCTTCGCACCAGCGGTAGGCTCATCTCATGAGCAGTTGGGATGAGAGCGTCGCGCACTTCGATGCCCTGCTGGAGCGGTTTCCCACGATGAAACGCAAAGGCAAGACCATGCCTTACACCTCGATGAATGGGCACATGTTCTCTTTTGTCGACAAAGAGGGTGTGCTCGGCCTGCGGATGTCGAAAGAAGACATCGCCGAGTTTCGAGCTCAGTATGGAACGGGCGACTTCATCCAATACAACTCTGTCATGCGGGGTTATGTTGTCGTTCCAGCCGACCTGCTCGCCGACACCGACACGCTCGTGGGATGGTACGAGAGGTCGTTGGCGTACATCGGCAGCCTGAAGCCTAAGCCAACCAAGCGCTAGATCAGCCAAAATCCACACGTGGCATCACCGATCCGGGTCATCGACTCACACACCGAAGGCGAACCGACACGCGTTGTCGTTTCGGGCTTCCCGGATCTGTTCGGCGACACGGTCGCCGAGAAGCGAGATGGCTTTGCCAAGCGCTTTGACGACCTGAGGCAGGCGATCGTCTGCGAACCGCGCGGGCACGATGCGATTGTTGGCGCTCTTCTGGTCGAACCGAGCGACCCGGCAGCGGATGTCGGCGTGATCTTCTTCAACAACGTCGGGATGCTCGGCATGTGCGGCCACGGAACGATCGGCCTCGCGGTTACGCTTGCGCACCAGGGCTATGCAGGCTCAAAATTGACGATCGAGACCCCAGTCGGGCTGGTGAAAGCTGAGCTTGTCGGGCCCAACAGGGCCAAGATCGAGAACGTCGAAAGCTGGGTCGTCAAAACAGATGTCACGGTCGATGTGCCGGGCCACGGCGTGGTCACGGGGGACATCGTCTACGGTGGAAACTGGTTCTTTCTCTGCAGCGATCACGGCAAGGATCTGGCGTTTGAGAACAAGAACGACCTCCTCGCCTACTCTTCGCTGCTGCGGCAGACGATGGAGGCGGATGGTTCCTCCACCCAAGAGACGCCGATCGCCCACGTCGACCTTTTCGGCCCACCCCTGCGGAGCGATGCCGACTCGCGCAATTTCGTGCTCTGCCCCGGTCTGGAATACGACCGTTCTCCCTGCGGCACGGGTCTGAGCGCGAAGCTCGCCTCGCTCGCTCACCGAGGAAAGCTCGCGCCGGGTGAAGTCTGGCGACAAGAAGGTTTTGCCGGCGGCCTGTTCGTTGGTTCGTATCAGCCAGGTGAAAAAGGCGTGATCCCGACAATCGAGGGCGGCGCGTGGATCACCGCCGAAACCGAGCTCTTGTTTGAGGAGACAGATCCCTTTAGGATGGGCATCGGATGAGCCGCTGGGATGTCGTCATTGTCGGCGGCGGAATCGTCGGCACCGCTTCGGCGCTCTGGCTCAGCAGGGCTGGCTTCAAGGTTCTGCTGCTCGAGAGATGGGCACTGGGATGCGGTGCTACGGCAGAAGGGATGGGGCACATTATGGCAGCCGTCGATTCGCCCGACCTGGCTCAGCTCACAGCCTATTCTCAATCGCTCTGGAAGGAGCTGCAGCCGTCGATGCCCGCCGACTGCGAATGGCGCAGCACCGGCACCTTTTGGGCAGCCCTCGATTCGGATGAGATGACCGTGGCCGAATCTCTTTCGAAGGAGTACGAGAACCTGGGCCTGCCTGCCGAAATCTGGTCCGGCAGTGAAGCGAGGCAGCACGAACCGATCCTGGGTGAGCGGATTGCGGGCGGCCTCCATGCGCCCGACGATGCGGTGATCTACACAACCAACGCCTGCCGGTGGCTTGCGGATATGGCGGTCAAAGAGGGGGCCGAGATCCGTTTTGCCGAGGTCAGTTTTGTTGCCAAGAACCTGGTCGGTCTGAAGGGTGGCGAGCAGATGACGGCCGATCATGTCGTTGTCTGTGCCGGAGCCAGGTCGCCAGACCTGATCGAGAATCTGATGGTTGAACCGCGTCGCGGGCACCTGGTGATCACAGATCGCGTGTCGACTCCGGTGCACCGGCAGATCATCGAACTCGGCTATCTGCGCAAGTCGCACGGGATGGAGGGGTCGTCGGTGGCGCTCAATGTTCAGCCGCGCGCGACCGGCCAGCTCCTGATCGGATCTTCGCGCGAGTTCCAGGGCTGGAGCCGGGAGATCGATCACAAGACGGTGAGCGAGATGATGAAGCTGACGATCAACTATATGCCCGAGCTGGCCCGGGTTTCTGCCATGAGAATCTGGACCGGTTTCCGGCCGTCCGTTCCCGATGGGAAACCGATCATCGGCGAGCACTCATCAGGTGTTTGGGTGAACGCCGGTCATGAGGGACTCGGCATCACGAACGCTGTTGGTTCGGCTTCAATACTCACCTCACTGATGACCGAAAAGAGACCACAGATTACAGCCAAGGCTTTCGATGCTGGGAGGTTAATACATGGAAGAAGCAAAGGTTAAACTTGTACTAAACAGCGTCGAGGTCACTGCAAGTACGTCGATGACAGTAGCGGCTCTGCTGTTGCGGGAAGGGGTCCCGTCTCGCAGGTCTATCTCGGGCGAAGATCGGTCGCCGGTCTGCAGCATGGGAGTCTGCATGGAGTGTCGCGTCTGGGTGGATGGCCGCAAGGTGCGAAGCTGCCTGGTCGAGTGTCGAGAGGGGATGGAGGTCCGCACCGATGGCTGAGTTTGACCTGGTGATAATCGGCGCAGGACCTGGCGGGTTGAAGGCCGCTGAGACAGCCGCCAAATACAGCCAAAAATCGGTGCTGGTCATTGACGAGCAGCCAGGGCCTGGTGGCCAGATTTGGCGGCGTCAGAAAGCTGGAGTTTCTGGCTTCGAAAGGGCAAAGAAAGCCGGCGCCGAGTTTTGGTTCAGCACTTCTGTAGTCAGCTCACATGAGAAGTCGCTGCAGGTTCTCAGGTCGGGTGAGCTGGTCGAAATTGAATGGAACAGACTGATCTTGGCAACCGGAGCGAGGGAGCTGTTTCTGCCGTTTCCTGGCTGGACCCTTCCAGGCGTGATGGGTGTCGGCGGACTGCAGGCGGCGATGAAGGATGGTGTTGACCTTTCCGGAAAGCGAGTTGTTCTGGCTGGCACCGGGCCGCTCTTGATTGCGGTCGGCGCAATGCTGGCCAGATCTGGTGTGCAGATTGAGGCGATCATCGAACAGGTTTCCGAAGACCGGGTGAGAGAGTTCGGCCTCAAGACGGTGCGCGGGCTCGACAAGGCACTGCAGGCGGCCAACTACCTTAAGGCTCTGCGCGGAGTGCCACGGCACCATGATTCTTGGGTTCGATCGGTCGAAAGCTCGGAACAGGGGCTGTTGGTGCAGACAGCCGGCGGCATCTCACACGAAATCGAGTGCGATTTCCTGGGCGTTGGCTACGGCCTCGTGCCCAATACAGAGCTGGCTGAATCGCTCTACTGCTG
>JALGXY010000075.1 GCA_029824495.1 Fimbriimonadia bacterium | reverse complement strand
GTTCTTGGCGATCCGCATCGCCATTGTGGCGACAACTTCGACCTGATCTGCTCCAGCCGATCGGGCTTGGCGCGTCAATTCTTGGATCGCAGTGAGTCCATCGGACATCGCCTCTTCACTCAACAGCCCAGTCGCTTTGACGCCGCGACCAAGCCCTGTGATGATCGACTCCTCGAGAACAGGCTTCTGCTCCTCGTCCGCAACGAGGAGCAGTGCTGAGTTGGAGCCGAGATCGATGACCGCTTTCACAGAGTGCCAGTCTACATTCTGAGTCAGTAGAATGCGTCAATGGCAAGGCTGATCGGCCTGGATGTCGGAACATCCGGAACAAAGGCGATTTTGATCGATGAGACGGGGGCGGTCCTGAAGTCCGCTGCATCGGCGCACACGTTAGAGGTCACTCAGCCCGGCTGGGCCGAGCAGGATCCCCGGCAGTGGCGCCATGCCGCCTTCGACTGTCTGGAGCAGATCGGCTTGAACGACGTTGACGCAATCGGCTTGACCGGTCAAATGCACGGCTCAGTCTTCCTTGATAAGAACGGAGAGGTGGTCAGGCCCGCCCTGCTCTGGTGCGATCAGAGGACTGTGCAGGAGTGCAGCGAGATCGAATCCGCGGTAGGAGCCGAGCGCCTGAGAAACATCACGGGCAACCCGGCACTTACGGGCTTTCAGCTGCCCAAGACCCTTTGGCTTCGAAACAACGAACTGAGCAGGTTCCAGCAGGTCGAGCGAGTTCTGCTGCCCAAAGACTATATAAGGAAAGAGCTGACCGGTGTTGAGGCTGCCGATGTTTCAGATGCATCTGGTGTCGGCTGTCTGAATGTTCGAGAAAGAAACTGGTCTACAGAGGTCTTGTTGGATCTCGAATTGGACCCCAGACTTCTGCCCCCAGTTGTGGAGTCGGCCGAACAGACGGGTGCGCACCAGGGAATCCCTGTAGCAGGCGGCGGGGGAGATCAGGCTGCGGCTGCTATCGGAACAGGGGCCGTCACTCCAGGACTGGTCAGCATCAGCCTAGGGACCAGCGGCGTCGTCTTCGAAGCGAACGATGGCCCTCCCGCATACAAGACCGATGCTGTTCATGAGTTTTGCCACACGAACGGCCGCTGGCACAGGATGGGCGTCATGCTGAGCTGCGGCGGGGCGGTTCGGTGGGCACGGGATACATTCTTTGGCGAAGATGCCGGCTGGGATGACTTCAATTGTGAAGCCGAGAGAGCCCCGGCAGGCAGCGAAGGAGTTCTGTTCCTGCCGCATCTCACCGGAGAGCGATGCCCGTATGTCGATCCGAGCGCAAGAGGCGTATTTGAGGGATTGAGTCT
The DNA here is from genome assembly GCA_029824495.1 of Fimbriimonadia bacterium. Lineage (GTDB taxonomy): Bacteria > Armatimonadota > Fimbriimonadia > Fimbriimonadales > Fimbriimonadaceae > JALGXY01. The sequence continues at coordinate 3,149 of JALGXY010000075.1, read as the reverse complement.
TGCATCCGGCCGGGGACACTTAGCCCGGGCTGTAATTGAAGGCGTCTGCTTTGGACTGGCCGAATGCCTGGAGCTGATGAACCCTGGACAGAAGCCTGATGTTGTTCGAGTGAACGGGGGCGGCGCGTCCAGCGCCCTTTGGCTGCAGATTCTGTCGGATGTGATGGGATGCCCGGTCGAGACGTTGGAGACGGACGAAGGACCTGCGTTTGGGGCTGCGATTTTGGGTGGAGTCGCAGGCGGAGTCTGGTCCAGCGTCTCTGAAGGAGTTGAAGCTGCGGTTCGGGTCAAAAAGACCATCAATCCGAGCGGTCAGGACTATTCTTTGGCACTAGAGCGCCACAGAAGTCTCTATCCGGTCCTGGCTCGCTGGCGAGGCGCAAATTCTTAGGCTACAATAGCAGTTCGCGAGGCATAGGGTATTCCCTGTCTTGCACTTTTTGGAATCTCGAATGACACACGACGAACAACAGACGCCTGAGAACGTCTCCGAACCGGCAGAGCCGAAAGAAGAGCTCAAGGCCGAAGAGACAACCACATCAGAAGGCGTCGCGCCCAGTCCTGACCAGCCAGAAGCAGAAGCTTCAAAGGCTGACGCTCCCGAAGCGGCAAGTTCTGAGCCCGACGCAACGCCAGCCGCCGCACCGGAAGCAAAGGAAGAACAGCCCGCTGCCGAAGCAGCACCTGCACCCGAAGCAGCACCAGCCCCTGAAGCCGCACCGGCTCCAGAAGCAGCACCTGCTGCCGAAGCCGCTCCTGCGGCCGCACCTGCAGCTGATGCCAAATCGGATGCCGAGCTGTTTGAAGCCGCACTCGCCAGCATGGATGGCGAAGACAGCGCCTCTTCAGAAAAGAGCGCCGGCGGCAAGATCAACCGCGGTGACCGCATCGACGCAAAGGTCATCCAGGTGGACAAGGACCGAGTCTTTGTTGACCTTGGCACCAAAGCAGAAGGCATTATTCCTCTGCGAGAGCTGACCGAGAGTCCGGTCGAAACCGCTGTTGGCCTGGTCAATGTTGGCGATGACTTTGAAGTTATTGTCGTCAAGACCAACAGTGCTGAAGGCAGCCCGATTGTCTCGAAGCGCCGTGCAGACCTTGATGTCGCATGGCAGAAGATCATTGCAGCCTTCGAAGAGGGTGAACTCTTCCAGGCACAGGTGGTTGATCGAGTCAAAGGCGGCCTGGTTGTCGATATCGGAGTCCGCGGCTTTGTCCCGGCAACACATGTCGGCAGCGGCAAGCTGCGCAACATCGAGAAGTATGTTGGCGAGACACTCCCGGTCAAGATCATCGAGATCGACCGAGATCGCCGAAAGGTTGTTCTTTCCAACAAGCAGGCTGAAGACGAGCGACGCGCTGAGGTCAAGAAAGACCTCTTCGGCAAAGTGGCTCCTGGCGACAAAGTTTCCGGCACAGTCCGACGCATGACCGAATACGGTGCATTCGTCGACCTCGGCGGCATCGATGGACTGCTTCACATCTCAGAAATGAGCTGGATGCGCATCGATCACCCGAAAGAGGTTCTCAAAGAAGGACAGGACATCGAAGTGATGGTTCTTCGGCTGGATGAGAATTCTGGTCGAATCAGCCTTGGCCTTCGACAGGTTCTTCCCGATCCGTGGGCTCTTATCAAAGAGAACTATAAGATTGGCCAGAAGATTCAGGTCAAGGTCAATCGCATGGTCCAGAGCGGCGTCTTCGTCCGCCTGCCCGAGCAGGCTGAAGCCTTCCTTCCTCTGAGTGAGATCAGCGACAAGCGCCTGAAGAAACCGAGCGATGAGCTCGAGCTGAACCAGGATATCGAACCGGCGATCATCGATCTTCGACCGGATGAGCGCCGAATGGTCCTCAGCCTTCGAGAAGGTTCGAACCGAGTCGGCTACAAGTTCAACAATGACCTGGGTGGCATCGGCACACGACGCCGTCGACGCCGACGAGGCGAGAACGAGTCAGATGCTGGAGCCGGATCACCAGGTCGCACACCAACAGGCGGCGCCACGATCGGCGAGCGGTTGGGCATGCTCAAGGGCATCTTGAGTGATGATAAGGCTGGCGGAACCGATCAGGAAGACTGATCTTTCCGGCCTAATTTGAGATTCGGGCCGAGGTGCAGTCAGCATCTCGGCCCGGACTATTATATAAGGGTAGATTCTGGACACCTGAAATGAGCTTAAGCAGCAAGATCGCATTGACAGGCGGCGCAGCAGAAGGGAAGTCGACAGTCTTGGCGATGCTTGCCGATCAAGGCGTAAGGACTTGTGACGCGGACAGCCTGGCAAAGGCCGTGTCCGAATCCCCAGAGATGCAGGCGCAGCTCGCGGTCGAATTCGAGCTCTCTCTTCCTATCGACAGAGGACTGTTGCTGGAGAAGATCACGAAGGATGCGGGGGCAAGGCGACGCTTAAATCGTCTGATGCACGCCGAGGTTTTGCGGCAGATTGAGATGTCCGACAGCCAAGTTGTAGAAATTCCCCTTGTTTTTGAAGCCTGCCTTTTTCAGAATTTTTCAGAAATTTGGGTCGTGACCTGCGGCGAGCAGGAGCAGCAGGAGCGCCTGGCAAAAAGACTGGGATCGATGGATGCTGCAGCTGCGATGATGAAAACACAGCTCCCAACAAGTTCAAAGATCGCATTTGCAGACGAAATCATCCGAACCAATCTGGACCTCGCCTCCGTCCAAACCTTGACGAGGACGCTTGTATTGTCTCGGAACCTGGTTTGAATCAACCTTCGGCGTGTATAATCCGCTGAAGCTGATTCCAGCAGGGATTGTGTGAGCCAACGGTCGTTTGAGGCTGTGTGCGGGTATGATACGCACGCTGCTTCAAATTGGTCTGCTGCTTGCCCCTAATGGGTCAGGCTGACTGGTTTTTGCAGTCACGAAGGATGTACAGCACCCGATGAACGTGAACGTGGAGGACGCGCTGCAGTGAAGCGAACGGGAATTTGGCAGATGAAAGGCGGAATCGCCCTACTGGCCGCATTTATGACGGCCCTTTTGACATTCGGAGGAATTTCCTCCGCCGCTGCCCAGATCGCACCATCAAGGCCCACTTGGGTCGTTGTTGATTTTGTTGATGCGAAGGGCGGTAACGCTGGCACAGCTGCGGCTGATGCATTTGGCACCGAATTGAGCAAGGACACAT
>JALGXY010000074.1 GCA_029824495.1 Fimbriimonadia bacterium | reverse complement strand
AGCCCTGTTCAGCGACAAGTCGCTCGATGAGACCCTCGATCTGGTCGCAGCAGAGGGAATCCAGGCCGTAGAGCTCGGCGCTGGCGCTTATCCAGGCAAAGCTCACGCAGATGTAGAAGCTCTGCTCGGCAGCGAAGCCAAACGTAAAGAGCTGCTCAACAAGATTGAGAGCCGAGGCCTCATCCTCAGCGCTCTTTCAGTCCACGGAAACCAGCTGCACCCAGACAAAGCGGTTGCCAAGGCGCACCATGATGCCTTTGTCAATGCGGTCAAGCTGGCTCCGATGCTCGGCGTCGACAAAGTGAACGGGTTCAGCGGCTGCCCTGGTGATGGCCCGAACGCGGTCAACCCGAACTGGGTGACCTGCGCCTGGCCAGACGAGTTTCGCGATATTCTCGATTGGCAGTGGAATGAGGTGGTCTTCCCGTACTTTGCCGAGCAGGCGAAGCTGCTCAAAGAGTACGACGTCAAGTACGGGATCGAGATGCACCCCGGTTTTGTCTGCTACTCAAACGACACGCTGCTCAAACTGAGAAACGGTGTCGACAACGGCGAATACATCGGAGCCAACTTCGACCCGTCCCACCTCTGGTGGCAGGGTATCGACCCGGTTGCGGCTGTCCGGCAGCTGTTGGCCGAAGGCGCTGTGTTCCATGTGCACGCAAAAGATGTGCGCATCGATCCGTACAATTCGGCCCTCAACGGCAATCTTGACGCCAAGAGCTATGGCGATATCGGCGGCCGATCGTGGGTGTTCCGCTCCTGCGGCTACGGCCACGGTGTGGAGTGGTGGAAGGAGTTTGTTTCAACTCTGCGAACGGGCGGCTATGATTTCGTTCTTTCGATCGAGCATGAAGATGGCCTGATGTCCCCGATGGAAGGCTTGAGGAAGGCGCTCGACGTGCTGAAACAGGCAGTCATTTTCGAAGACGCTGGCGAGATGTTCTGGGCTCGCGACTGAGCCTGTTTTTGGTTCATTGGGGGTTCTGGTCTAAAAGGCGACCAGGGCCCCTTTAATCTCTCAGGGCCTTCGGTATAATCCGCCGTTGGCTTTACAGCCTTTTCGGAGACCGACTTGAAGTCTAAAAACTCCCTGATTTTTCTCGTTATCGTCGTGGTTTTTGCGGCCCTCTCTATTTGGGGGGTCAAGGTTCAGAAGCCTGCCTACGGACTCGATGTCCAGGGCGGCGTTCGTCTGACGTTCCAGATCGACCACGATTCGATCCCGAAAGACAACACCAAAACGATCCCTCAGATTCTGCGTACGGTTCAAAAGAACCTGGCCCGACGTGCCACTGGCTCCCTCGGTGTTGTTGAGCCGCTGGTTCTGACAAAAGGCCAGGATCAGATCATCGTTGAGCTTCCTGGCTTTACCGATATTGAAGAAGCCAAAGAGACGATGAGCTCGACGGCGAAGATTCAGGTCTACCACGCCAAGACGGTCACCAACCCGCAGAACAATCGCCGATACAACCGAAGCGATGAGCGCACGGAGGACGGTGCGCCGGTCATCTACTTCACAAGAGGCACCTCAACTGATGAGATCGGGCCTGGCACAGATGCCTATGCGGAGATCATCGATTCATGGGGTGACCCGATTCTGGAAGGCGAAGACGTCAAAGACGCTGGCGTCATCATCCAGGGACAGGGCAAGTATCAGCCAGAATTCTTCTTCTCTTCAGAGGGTGCAAAGAAGCTTGAAGCGTTCACAAAACGCCACAGTCGATTCGAAGAGAACATCGCATTTGTTCTCGACGGCCGAGTTCTGAACGTCGCGCCGATTCGAAAAGGCGCGATCCTTTCAGACAACGCGTTTGTTGATGGCGACTTCGATCCGGAGTACGTCAGACAGCTCACCGAGATGATCAAGTCCGGTTCATTGCCGGTCGATCTCGACCTCTTGAGCAGCCTGAAAGTCGATCCGACAATCGGCAAGAAAGCGCTTGATGAGATTGTCAAGGCTGGACTGATCTCCTTCGTGGCGATCTGTGTCTTCCTGATCATCTACTACGCATTCCCCGGCGTGATCGCCGCGGTTGCGATGTCGCTCTACGTGTTGGCAACGATTGCAGCCATGGAGGCGATGAATGTCACCTTCTCGCTGGCAGCGATCGCCGCGTTGGTCCTGTCGGTCGGTATGGCCGTCGATGCCAACATTCTCGTCTTTGAACGTATAAAAGAGGAGCTGAGAAACGGCAGGAAGCTCACGACTGCAATCCACCTTGGATTCACTCGTGCGATGACCGCGATTCTCGACTCGAACATCTCGACAATCTTGACCTCAGTGGTTCTCTGGCAGCTCGGCACCGGTCCGGTGAAAGGCTTCGCCACCACCTTGATCGTCGGTGTTGTGATTTCGTTCATCACTGCGTTCACCATCACTCGCGGAATCCTGGTCGGCCTGGTTGACGGCGCTGGCTTCGGAACCAATCCGAAGTGGTACGGCCTCAATCGAGCCTGGTTCGGCGAGAAGCTGGAGGCGGGTGCCAAGGCGAAGCCGCTCAACATTGTCGGCAACTCCAAACGCTACTTCTTGATCTCCGGCGGGTTCATTGTCATCGGCATGCTCTTTGTGGGCATCGGCGGCATGAAGCCGAACGTCGAATTCCAGGGTGGATTCGAAGGCATCTACCAGATGCCCAGCGGATCTGAGCTGACGCGAGATGAGGCTGAAGCTTCACTCGGTGAAGCCGGCATCACCAAGTCGAACATCAAGTTTGGCGAAGATGACGACGGCCGAGTGGTCTACGTGACGATTCCTTACGATGCGGGCATCGAACGCAACGAAGAAGGTGCAGTCGACAAAGTGGCAGGAGCTCTCGGTCTCTCGGCAGAAAAGTCGAGCTTCCAGGAGATCAGCCCGTCGATCCAGCAGGAGACCGTCATGAATGCCATCTACGGCATCGTGATCGCCTCTGCGCTGATCGTCCTCTTCCTTGCAGTTCGATTCGGTATTGCGCTCGGCGGCCTCAAGAACGGCATCCGATTCGGCATGTCTGCAATCGCGGCGTTGATTCACGACGTTCTGGTTGTTGTCGGCACCGCCGGCATCGTCGGCTATCTCCTCGGCTGGGAGATCAGCTCGCTGTTTGTCACCGCGATGCTGACCGTTATTGGCTTCTCGGTTCATGACTCGATTGTCATCTTCGATCGAATCCGCGAGAACTTGAAGCGCCCAGTTCAGGGCGAGAGCTTCCAGACTCTGGTCGACAAGTCGATCACACAGTCGGTCGCCCGATCGATCAATACATCGTTCACGGCGATTGTTCCGCTGATCATCCTGATCGCGATCGGCACCCCGACACCAGAACTGAAGTTCATGTGTGTCGCGATGCTGACCGGTATCGTGGTCGGCACCTACTCCTCAATCTTCAACGCAGCCCCGATCCTCTGGCTCTGGGACAAGGCGATCATGAAGAAGCGTGGCGAGAAAGCTGGCCTGATGGCCGAAGCGATGCGAGAAGCGAAGCTCCGAGCCCAGCGACTGCAGACAACACCAGCGGGTGTTCCTGGAGTTGGCGGCGGCGGCGACGACGCTCCTGCTGCTGGCGATGCTTACGGCACGATCAAGCGCCGAAGCGGAGTCAAGGAGCAGGCGACGCAGAACCTAGACGACCTGGACGACGAAGACCTCGACTGATCGAGGCAGAAAAAGGCCCCTCGCTGATTTTTCAGCGGGGGGCTTTTCTTGTTTGAGGCGCTGGTTAAATCTGACCAGGCAGGCCGGTTTCGGCCATCTCCAAGGCTTTGATCATCGCTTTCGCCTTGTTGACGCTTTCATTGAATTCGAACTCTGGATCAGAGTCGAAAACAACGCCGCCGCCAGACTGGACATATGCTTTGCCCTCTCTCATGAGTGCCGTACGGATGGCGATGGCGAGGTCGAGGTCGCCTGAGGCGCTCCAGTAGCCGACAGCACCTGCATAGAGACCGCGCCTGGTCGGCTCCATCTCATCGATGATCTCCATCGCCCGCACCTTAGGGGCCCCAGAGACTGTGCCGGCAGGGAAGGAGGCCCTGACAAGGTCTGCAGGACCGAGGCCGCGATTGAGCCGCCCTTTGACGTTGGAGACAATGTGCATGACGTGGCTATAGCGCTCAACAACCATCATCTCATCGACATAGACCGTGCCGTAGTCGCAGACGCGGCCGAGATCGTTGCGTCCGAGATCCACCAGCATGATGTGCTCCGCTCGCTCTTTCTCATCGGCGAGCAGCTCCTCTTCCAGCCTGCGATCCTCTTTCGGGTCTGGCGAGCGGTGGCGGGTGCCTGCAATCGGGCGGACCCTCGCCTCTTCGCCAGAGAGGCCGCACAGAAGCTCTGGTGATGCCCCCACGACGTCGTAATCGCCGAAACGGAACAGAAACATGTAGGGAGAGGGGTTGAGCGACCGCAGCGCCCGATAGACCGTGACAGGGTGCGCGGACATTTTGGCTTCTGCGCGGCGAGAGGGGACAACCTGGAAGTTGTCGCCAGCCTT
>JALGXY010000073.1 GCA_029824495.1 Fimbriimonadia bacterium | reverse complement strand
ACGGGCGGTGTCGACTGCTCTGGATTCGTTCGTGAGGTCTTTAAGAACGTAGCCAAGGTCAATCTTCCTCGCACAGCCAGCGAACAGGCCAAAGCCGGCATCGCTATTGAGAGGCTTGAACACCTCCGCCCTGGCGACCGCCTCTACTTCTGGGAGAAGAAGCGAAACAAGATCGGGCACACTGGCATCATGTTGAGCGGCTCCAAGTTCATCCACTCGAGCAGCGGCAAGAAGGGCGTTGCGATCAGCGACCTCGCTGACAAGAAATGGCAGAAGATCCTCGTTGCCGCAAGACGCGACGAGAAGCTCACAAATCAAGGTCACTAATCGTCTCTATTCTTGAGATGAGCATCAGCCTTCAGCTGCATTCAGAACGCTGCTCCGTCTGCAGAGTCCACCCAGCCACCGATTGGCCGGATCGCCGAGGAGATGTGGTCGCTGCTGTCTGGTCTCCTGCAGAAATGACGATCGTCTGCCGAGAAGGCGCCGCACCGATCGATGCCATCGCCGCTGAACACGATTGGGCCGTCTTCCAAACGTTGGGCAAACTCGACTTTCATCTCGTCGGCATCTTGGCCGAGCTGACATCAGTTTTAGCCGAAGCCAACGTGCCGATCCTGGCGTTTTCAAGCTATACATCAGACCTCATATTGGTGAAGGGCCACCATTTGAGAGAAGCATCTGAAGCCCTGGAGTCGGCAGGCCACCAGATCATCTTTCGGTGATTTATCACTGCATAGTGGTGAATAATCCTCCGGTTATGGGATAATCAGACATGGTTGATCGGTTCGCAGGGGAACAGGCAAGAGAGGCTCTCGCGGATACTCCTGTTGTCATTATTCAGGGTCCTCGCCAGTCTGGCAAGACGACTCTGGCACGGCAGATCGGTGGAGGTCTTCCCTACGTAACGCTCGACGACTCAACTTCGCTCGACGCAGCCACACGCAGCCCCAGCAGCTTTCTGAAGGCCTATCCCGAAGGGTTGATACTGGATGAGGTTCAGCGCGCCCCCAAGCTCTTTCGATCAATCAAAGCCGCGGTGGATCGAGACCGCAGACCTGGCAGGTTCCTGATTACCGGCTCCTCCAATATTCTGCTCAACCCAAAGCTGACCGAGTCTCTTGCTGGCCGCATGGAGACGATCACGCTCTGGCCATTCAGCGAAGCGGAGATCGAGGGAGCCGATCCTGATTTGAGCTGGCTTTTCGGGAATGATCGACCACCAAGTGGCTCCCCATTTGACCTTGATCGGCTTGCGGAAGGAGGATTTCCGGAGCCCCACAGTCGGAAATCGGCGTCAAGACAGCGAGCTTGGTTTGATGCCTACCTAAAGGCGATACTGGAGAGAGACGTACGTGACCTTGCCGATATCGAAGGATTGGCTGTTCTTCCCCGGCTGATCCGCAGCGTCGCCGACAGTGTTGGCGAGACCCTGAATCAGACGACCCTTTCAAGGTCCACGGGAATACCCGCAACGACACTGAAACGGTATCTGGCGCTGCTCGACGCTGTCTTCCTGACAACCGATCTGCCGGCGTGGCAGTCGGGCCTTTCGCACAGGGTGATCAAGTCCTCTAAGGTCATTTTCGGGGACACGGGGATCGCCTGCCGCCTTTTGAACATGCGTTCAGGAGCGTTTGATCGGGCAGATCCGGTGCTGAAGGGTCTGCTGACCAGCTTCATTGTCATGGAGCTGAAGAAGACTCTCCCTCGTCTTGATCCCGATCTGGAGCTGAGCCATTTCCGCTCGATTCGACAGTACGAAGTTCCGATCGTCATCGCTCAACCTGACGGTGGAATCTGCGGAATCGATATCTGTCTCGACCCGATCCCTGAAGGGCACAGCTACAGAGCCTTGGAGTTCTTGAAGGAGCTTGCCGGCGATCGCTTCGTCCGCGGTGTTGTTCTGACGCTTGATGGCGAGTCTGGCCCTTACACAGACCGACTCTGGACCGCCCCGATTTCGAGCCTCTGGAGCAGCTAAAGCTTCAGAGAATTGACAATTCGTTCGGAACCCTCACGAACCGGGTCCACAGTTGGCAGACCGGTTTCGTCCTCCGTCCTCTTCAGCTCATCCGCCGCCTCAGCCTCATTCAGCCGAGAGGTGTCGAGTGCAATCGCGCGAGTCACAGGCCGGCAGAATGTGCCGCCGACATAGGCGAGATCTTCGTTCAGCCTAATCAGGTCTTTGAGAGGCGGTATCGGGATGCCAGGCATCTTGGAAAGGTGCGTCATTCCGGCCCGGTGGCAGAGGATCATGTCGGTCGGACAGGATCCCCGAATCAGAGGCAGTCCGGCCGAGCTTCCAGGGTGCACGAAGCTCCCTTGACCCTCAATAATGATGAGATCAGCACCGGCACATGCGAGCACCTCCCGCTCAACTGCGGCGGCCGAAAAATCAACCCTGACAGCATCAACAGGCACGCCACGGCCCGTTATCGTCATACCGATCTGCCCTGTGGCAACAAACTCGGTCTTAACGCCGTTCTCACGGGCGCATTTGAATATCTCCAGCCCGGCTGTCATCTTGCCGACAGACATGTCTGTTCCGATCATCAGGAGCCTTCTGGCCTCCATCTGACAGACCGTGCCCTCGACACTGCGAACATTCTCTGGCTCCTGTCGCATGTCCCACACCCACTGGCCTTCTGGCAGATCGGGATAGCGGCTTGAGAGGTGATCATGAAGCCCATTGACCAGGCTCATGCCATCAGCGACGGCTTCGTCGAGGACCGGATACCATTCGGCTGGTATCTGCCCTCCCGGCGGAGCGATCCCCAAGACGAGGACATCGGCGCCCAATTCCTTAGCATCCCGAATGGTTTTAACGATTGGTGCTGGCCGGTCGACGTTTGTTATGCGAACGAGGTCTTCACCGGCGTGGGCCGGGTCGATCACACAGGCGACTTCGTGCGGAGAGTAGCGCAGGATCCCGATCCCCATCTTCCCGATCAGGTCACCGAGGGCGCCTGCCATATAGATGGCCAGTCGACTGTCAGCAGGAATCACTATTCAACAACCTCGGCGCCGTGCCCAGGCACATCTCGCGGCATCACGACACCAGCGACCATTCTGAGGCCCTCTGCCGGGTCTGGATTCAGGTTGAAATGAGCGTCAAGGTCGATATGGTCGAAGAGGTAGCCGATTGCGGCACCCGCTGCAATTGAGACGCTCGATTCGCCCATGCAGCCGATCATGGTCTTTAACCCGTGTGCTCGTGCTGCAGCCACAAGACGCATCGCCTCAGTGATTCCGCCTGTCTTCATCAGCTTAAGGTTGACCCCGTCGCAGCGATCAGCAAAACGAGTGACATCAGAGCTGAGCCGGATCGACTCATCGAGATAGATCGGCAGGGGGCGGTCTTTAAAAAGGGCGTGCAGGTCATCTTCTGCACCCTGGGGCAGCGGCTGCTCCAGGTAGTCGCACTCACGGTCGGCAAGCCACTTGGCCATCATGATCGCCTCAGACTGCGTCCAGCCGCCATTTGCGTCAACTCTCAGCTTGACATTGAACGGTTTCGCCGCTTCACGTGCCGCTTCATAGCTCTCTTTGTCGCCCTCTACACCATCAGGTCCGCCAAGCTTGATCTTGAGGGCACGGCCCTTCCACAAGCGGAGAATCTCGGGAACACGCTCCTGGATAACATCGACCGGATTGATGCCGATCGTAACGCTGGTCACCGCGGTAGGAAGCTCAAGCCCGAGCATCTTGTAGAGAGGCATATTCGCCTTCTTGGCAAGCAGATCCCAGAGCGCGATATCGAGTCCAGCCAGAGCGGGCTCTTCGACGCCCATGGCGTGGCATTTTTCCCAGACTTGGTAGGGACCGAGTCCGTCAATACCGCTTGAAATCAGCTCCTCAAGCTGCTTTTGCGCCCGGTCTGAAAGAACATCATCATCGCCCGTTCCGGGGGCACATTCGCCGACGCCGACATGGCCGTCATCTTCGACAAAAACGAACAGATTCGACGAGCCAGTACTCGTTCCACGGCTGATTTGAAGTGGAAACAGCTTTGTCAGCCTGATGGTGCGAAACTGGACTTTCATGCTGGACAGAGAATACACCTAGCCTGCGAGCTTCGCCAGTATGTCGGCAAACTTCTCTTTCACAACCCGCCTCTTCACCTTAAGCGAAGGCGTGAGCTCGCCCGAGTCGACACTCAGTTCGTTCGGGATTAGAACGTGCTTCTTGACCCGTTGATAATCAGCCAGGGTCTTGTTGACTTCTGCGATCTGCTGCTTCACAGCATCTTTCACAGCAGGATCTTCTGCCATCTCTTCACGGCTCTTGCCCTTTGCCCCCTCAACAGTGGCTTCAACCGCCGCGAAGTCCGGAATCACCAGACCGTGGCAGCATTGGCAGCCGTCGCCAAAGACAACGACTTCTGAGATAAGGCTCTTCTGCCGGAATTCACCTTCGATCGGCTGCGGGGCGACATTCTTGCCATTGGCGAGCACGATCAGATCCTTCTTTCGGTCGGT
>JALGXY010000072.1:2500-7031 GCA_029824495.1 Fimbriimonadia bacterium | reverse complement strand
GACAAGGATCGAGAACTGCTCGAACTGCGGTCTGTCAGACAGCTCCGCGGGCAGCTTCCGATGTACATCAAAGGAGCTCCCGGTGCAGCCAAACTACGGGGCAAATTGTCGCGAGTCTCCTCCTATCAAGAGCTGCAGAATCTGCTGAACGAGTTTGAACAGCAGGTCGGGTCCCTAGAGCAGCCCGATCAGGCAGTAGAATCCCCCTGATCTCGGATGCTCTTCCGTACGCTCATTCTCAAAACTGCTGGCAGCAAGGCTGTCCAGAAGCTCGTCACCGGCTCGAAGCTCTTCCGCCCGCTGGTGCGCCGATTTGTTGCCGGGGAGACGCTCGACGAAGCGATGGATGCAGCGGAAACCCAGGCGGATCAGGGGCTGATGTCGACGCTCGATCTGCTGGGCGAAAACGTCTCAACCCTTGAAGAGGCAAATCTCGGTCTTGAAGCCTATATCGAAGTTGTGGAGCGGATCGCTCAGAGCAGACACAAAGAACTGATCAACATCTCGATCAAGCTGACCGCCCTCGGGCTGGATCAGGACACCGCCATTGCCGAACAGAACCTGCGCACGCTGCTGAGCCGAGCCGAGCAGAACAATATCTTCGTTCGCGTTGACATGGAGGCGAGCGACTACACCGAACTGACCGTCGCCATGATCGAGCGTGTCTGGGACGACCACAAGCTGGTCGGCACAGTCATGCAGTCGATGATGAAACGCATGGACTCGGACATCAACCGCCTTCTTAAACTTGGTGCGCGAATGAGGATAGTCAAGGGTGCTTATCTCGAAGGACCGGAAGTAGCCATTCAGGACAAGGCTGAGGTTGATCAGGCCTATATTGATGGCGCAAAGCGGCTGCTCAAGGAAGGCACCTATCCTGCAATCGCGACACACGACCAGGCGATCGTTGAGACTGTCTCAAAATTCGTCAAGGAGCAGAACATCGAACCGGCCACATTTGAGTGGCAGATGCTGTACGGCATTCGCCGTGATCTTCAGGCTTCACTAAAACAGCAGGGTCACAACGTTCGGATCTACATCCCCTACGGCAGCCAGTGGTACCCCTACTTCAGTCGCCGCCTGGCCGAGCGGCCAGCAAATGTCTTCTTCATCATCAAGACTCTCTTCAAAGATCGAGGCAAAAGCCTGCCTCCTGCGAAGTAGCCCCACGTTATCTCCAGAACTCAAAACCACTAAAAGGTGCTCAACTAAGCGTTGACAGTCTCGTCTTCCTGGTCGGCTAGGTTCTCTCTCAGCTCAGGAGCGGGCTCCTGAGCCGCGAGCTCTTCTTCGATCCTTGCCTGCAGCTTGTCAGCAACTTTCCTCGCTGCCTTGTGCCCTTTATTGGCGAGCCACTTAAACGCCCCCATTCCGGCGAGAATCAACCCGCCGCCGAGAAGAGCCCCCAAGGTTCCGCGGCCACTCTCCGCCATGCCAGCCATGGTGACGATCCCAATTATCAGCGGCATGTGAAGGCCCATAAAATAGGCCATTAGAGAGTTCGAGTTGACGCGGAGCCGAGTTCGGCCTTTGCGCGAAGAGACTTCGATTCTAGCCTGCGATATCCCAGTCCAGGTCGTGGCGGTTAGAGCCCTGCCCACCTGGATCCCGACCGGAATCCCAGCCCTGGTCGGCCTCAATTGATCAAGCAGGACATCGAAGTTATTTGGGTCGAGCTCACCATCGATCACTCGCTCAATCTTCTCGCTCAGGTGGAACGGTCCCTTTTCGACTTCGGCAGCGGTCGGCACTTCGATCGCCTGGTCGAGATACTGCGGGTCGAGGCCTGCCTCTTCGGCAATCTTCTTCAGCTCGTCATAGGTGATGCCCGGCTTGTAGCCGTCGCCCTTGTCTGGGCCAGCCTCCTGCAGCTTGACAGCCTTTTGGAGAATCTCCGAGGCCTCCTGCTCGCTGAAAATCTTATGCTTCGACATGTTCTCTGTCATCCTCCAGGTGGGTTCTTATCTCCTGTTGATCAGGGTTCTCAATCATGTACTGAGCCTCCTCCTCGAGATGCGATGCAGCTCTTTCGGTCAGTTCCAGCACTTTTCGATTTGTCCACCTTGTCAGGGCAGCTCTGCCAAACCAAGCCAAGGTGCCGAGGCCTCCGACGATCGCTACGGTGAGCATCCACTTGACACCTGCCGCCGCCTGCATCTCATCCCAAATGCCTGCCATCGCGATAATGCTGCCCATAACGAACGGGATAAAAGTCGGAATGAAACAGAGACCGGCGTTTGATTTGACCCTCAGTTTGGTCCGCCCTCGTCGCGAGTTCACCGTCACCTGGCACTCCGAAAGCCCGACGAGCGATTTGTAGTTGATCGTCTTGCCTGCCTGAACCTGAGACCCTTGAAAACCGGAGACGGGGACGAACTCTTCAAGAACTCTGACGGTCTGGTCAAAGTCGAGCTCAGCGGGGACAGTCCTCTCGATCACCCGCTCCAAGGATGACCCTGTACCGCTTTCGCTCGATTCGATCAGACCAGCCTCCGAAAGAGCGTGATCCAGCTCGGGACCAGCGATTCCGAGCTCCGACGCGATCCTCCGGACTTCTGATTCCGGGATCCCGACAGAACCGCTCTTTGTCGTGCGGCCAACCGCCGATGCTTCAGCCGCACGGCGGATAATCTCTGTCACTTGGGTTTCGCTGAATCTTCTTTCCATTACAGTGTCAAAACCTATACGGTTCTCAGTTCAAATCAGGTTCGAAATCAGGCATTTCGGAAGCCGTCCATTTCGGCCCAAGCGTTCCTGCTGCTTCCCTTCCTGGTTTTGCCTTGAGCCGTTGAGCCGCCAGCAGCCATTCCGACCAGGTCTCCCAGCTCTACAGGGATCTCGTCATTGGGGCGCCAGCCCTCAAACTCACGGCCAATAAACCCTGTATCGATGTCGCCAGAGGCGAACCCTGGGTGCGATACAAGATCGATCAGGAAAGAGATGTTTGTCTTGACGCCCAGAACATGAAAGTCCATGAGCGCGGATCTCATCCGGTTGATAGCGGCCGCTCGATTCTCTGCATGGACGATCAGTTTTGCCAGCAGCGAATCGTAGTACGGTGTGACCTCGGCGCCTTCGCGGAAGCCTGTGTCGACGCGGATGCCCGGCCCGGTCGGCTGGTGCCAAGCCAGAATCTGCCCGATGCTCGGCAGGAAGCCGTGAGCCGGATCTTCAGCGATGATTCGCGCCTCGATCGAGTGGCCGACAAGCCTTCCTCTGTCCCCCTCAATCAGGCCGCTGGAAATAGTCATCGGCTCACCAGATGCAACTCTAAGCTGCTGCTGAACCAGATCGACGCCTGTCACCGATTCTGTGACGGGATGTTCGACCTGCAGGCGAGCGTTCACTTCAAGAAAATAGAACTCATTCGCCTCGGCGTTGGTCATAAACTCGACCGTGCCCGCGCCTTTGTAGTCACAGGCGAGGATCAGCTTTGTTGCCGCCGCGCGCATCTCCTGCCAAAGCTGGTCCGACATCACTGGAGAGGCAGACTCTTCGATCACTTTCTGGTGACGACGCTGCAGGGAGCATTCCCGCTCGAACAGACAGGCGACCTGCCCATCCCCATCAGCCATGATCTGAACTTCGATATGACGGGGCCGCTCGATCAGCTTTTCGACCATCATCTCGTCTTCGCCGAATCCCTTTAGAGCCTCTTCCCTAGCCAGTCCAAGCTGCGCCCGAATCTCAGCAGGGTCATGAACGACTCGCATGCCACGGCCGCCGCCGCCAGCACTCGCCTTCAGCATCACCGGATAGCCGATCTCGTCTGCTGCCGCCGCCAGCTGCTCATCGGTCGCTCCTGCCTGGAAGAAGCCAGGAGTGATCGGCACGCCACACTCTTGAGCGAGCTTCTTGGCATCTATTTTCGCCCCGAGCTGGCGCATCGCAGAAGCTGACGGGCCCACAAAGATCAGACCCGCTTCTGCACAGGCCTCTGCGAATTCTGGCCGTTCTGACAAGAAACCGTAGCCTGGATGAACTGCCTCGCAGTCATGATTTTGGGCGGCCTCAACGACTGCATCGATCCTCAGATAGCTCTTTGCCGGTTCTGGCGCCCCCAAAACGACAGTCTCATCGGCCATCTGGGCAGCAAGACTGTGGGTGTCTGCCTCGCTGACCGTAAGAACAGAGCGGACCCCGAGCTCGCGGCAGGCCCGAACAATCCGGACAGCAATCTCTCCTCGATTGGCGATCAAGAGGCTCTTGATCATCGCTTCTCCACAAAGCTAGCGGGACGCTTGTCCAAAAAGGCAGATACGCCCTCTTGGCCCTCATCACTGGCACGCGCATCTGCGAGCATCTGTGCCGACTTCGATATCGGATAGGGGCCCTCAACGGCCTGCTTTTTCGATGAGGCAGCCGCCTCGGGTCCCGACGTGAGGATGGCATCTACATACTCACCAACCATCTCATCGAGCTCATCACCGTCGACAACCTCGTGAACGAGCCCGATATGAAAAGCCCGCTCTGCATCAAAAACCTTGCCGGTTGTAAAGAGGGCGCGGGCATGCCCTGGGCCGATCTTAGG
>JALGXY010000072.1:0-2463 GCA_029824495.1 Fimbriimonadia bacterium | reverse complement strand
ATCGTTCCGGGCAGCAGTCCGAGTTTAACTTCGCTGAAGGCGAACTTTGCCTCTGGAACTGCAATCGCCACATCTGAGGCAGCGACCAAGCCGCAGCCGCCGCCAAACGCATGGCCATGAACCCGGGCCACAACGATTGCGGGACAGTCGACAATTGCTTGGAAAAGCCCGCCAAGCTTCATCGCATCCTCGTAATTCTGCTGGGTAGTGTAGTCGGCGGCTCTGCGCATCCAGTTCAGGTCGCCGCCTGCCGAAAACGCCTTCCCTTCTCCGTTGAGTACAACGGCGCGGGTCTGTTCTGGAAGATCTTCGAATGCGTCAGTCAACTTTGCGATCAACTCGTCATTGAATGCATTTCTGACCTCAGGGCGGTCGATTGTGATGTGCGTGACGCTGCCGTCATGCTCCACTTTGAGCATAACTTGAGTATGGCTCAGGGCTGAACCTGAGCGCACCACTCAGCAAAGGCCTTCTGGGCCGCCTCAACCTTGGCGGTCTTGCGTTCACCTTTGTTCTTGATGTGCGGCTCCGGATTGGGGAGAATCCCCCAGTTGATGTTCATGGGAGCGAAGTCGCGATCCGTCTCCGCGTCACTGAGGTGAGAAAGAAGCGAACCGAAAGCGGTCTCTCGCGGCGGCTGAGGGATTTCCCTTCCCTGCAGCTTGGCCGCGATGCAGATGCCTGCGTACAGCCCCATAGATGCTGAATCGATATAGCCTTCGACCCCGGTGATCTGTCCAGCAACATAAAGACCAGGCGTGTCATTAAATTCGAGAGTTCCGTTGAGGACAGTCGGCGAATTGATGTAGGTGTTGCGGTGGATCACCCCGAGCCGCACAAAATCAGCATTCTCAAGACCAGGGATCATCTGCAAGACCTCTTTCTGCACGCCCCACTTGAGCCGGTTCTGGCAGGCGACCAGTGAATAGAGCGTCATCTCCCTGTTTTCAGGTCGAAGCTGAACAGCGGCCCAAGGTCGCCGTTCAGTTCGAGGATCGGTCAGGCCGACCGGCTTAAAGTTGCCGAACCGCAGCGAGTCGCGGCCCTTGCTGGCGATCTCCTCGATCGGTTTGCATCCCTCAAAGTACTTTGGCTTTTCAAAATCCTTCAGCGGCACCCGTTCTGCCTCGACAAGGGCGTCGATAAACAGCTCGTACTCCTCTTTGTTGAACGGGCAGTTCAGGTAATCATCGCCCTCGCCCTTGTCGTAACGGCTCTGGGCAAATACGATATCGTGGTTGATGGTTGAAGCATCTACGGTCGGGCTGACAGCATCGTAAAAGTAGAGGTGCTCCTGACCGGTCTTTTCGGCCAGCCACTGCCCAAGGCCTTCGCTGGTCAGCGGACCTGTCGCGATCACCACCGGCACTCCCTCAGCCAGCAGTTTTTCAGCCATTTCGGGAGTGAACTCCTCTCGAACCAGCTCGATATTCTCGTGCGCTGAGATCAACTCGGTGATCTTCGCGGCATAGAGATCGCGATCGACTGCCAGTGCCTGGCCTGCCGGAACCGAACACTCCTCCGCGGTCGGAATAACGATCGAGTCGAGTCCGCGCATCTCCCCCTTAAGGAGGCCGGCAGGAGATTCGGTCATCATCGACTTAAAGCTGTTGCTGCAGACAAGCTCGCACAAAAGCTCTGTCTTGTGAGCTGGCGTCATCTTGACCGGCCGCATCTCATAGAGCTGTACCGACACTCCTCTCTGAGCCATAGCCCAAGCAGCCTCGACTCCTGCAAATCCACCGCCAACGACCGTTGCTTTCATTCAGGGCTATTGTGACGCTCTTGTCAAACAGGGCCTCAGCCCAAGGGTATAACCGGCCTCGGCATGGCCCAACTCCTCGCCGAAAAACTGATCCGAGATGTTCCTGACTTTCCGAAGCCGGGGATCATGTTCAAAGACATTCACCCCGTCCTTGAGAACGCTGCTGCTCTTCAGGAGTCGATCGACCTGCTTTGTGAAGACGCAGTCGAAAAAGGCGCTGAAGCGATCCTCGGAATCGAGAGCAGGGGCTTTGTTTTTGGCGCGCCTATGGCACTTCAGCTTGAGCTGCCTTTTGTAATGGCCCGCAAGCTCGGCAAACTGCCTTTCGACCGGATCAGCGAAGAATATGCGCTTGAGTACGGCACAGCGACTGTTGAAATGCACATTGATGCTGTATCGCCTGGCCAGCGAATCTATATTGTAGATGATCTCCTTGCCACGGGCGGCACAGCCAAAGCGTGTGCGAACATGGTCAATCGGCTGAACGGTCAGGTCTGTGGGTTCGGATTCCTGGTCGAACTGGGCTTTTTGGCCGGTAATAGGAAGATTGAGGAGTACCCGATACGGTCTCTGATTCGTTACGATTAGTGGTGAGGATGAAAATGAGGACAGCTTCGGCACTGATCTTGGTCCTCCTGGCAGCGGCCGGGATGGCACAGACCGAGACGCCAAAACCGATCAAGGCGACCATTGAGGAG
>JALGXY010000071.1 GCA_029824495.1 Fimbriimonadia bacterium | reverse complement strand
GATACAGAACTGTACGTTCTCTCTGACCGTGAGACTGAGATCCTTGAACTCATCGCTAAAGGCATGAGAAACAAAGAGATCGCAAACCACCTCTCTATTGCTGAGAAGACGGTCAAGAACCACGTCTCCAACATCCTTAAAGCCCTTCAGGTCAACAGCCGAACCGAAGCAGCCATGAAGGCTGTCCGGGCAAAGCTGGTCCAGGGCTCCTAAGATAATCAGCTCAAGCAGCGGAGGGCGGCGCTTCCTTTTGAGGGGCGCCGCTCTTTTTTGCCTCAGCGCCTTGGGGTTGGGGGTTGCCCCCTGAACCCCCTCCTCCCACTTGACAATAAGGGAGAATGTCCCCTCTCCCCAAGCTTGGGGCCGAGGGATAGGGGGAGGGGGCTTGACAACCCAGATTCAGACCACATCATCGCCGCCTGCGCCGATGATCCTCCCCCTCTTTTTGAAACTCCCCTTCCCCTTATTCATAGGGGGAAGGGGCAGGGGATGGGGGTCGATTTGAAAGCTCTGAGTTGAACCGAAGAACCCCCCACCCTTGTCCCTCCCCCCTGCAAGCAAGGGGGAGGGCTTCTGTTTCAGTACCTGTGGCCCGGACATTTCCATCTGCAACTCGACCCTCCACCCCCATCCACGTCGAATTCTCCCTTTTGGAGAGTTCTTTGGCGGACCCTAACCCCACCTCCCTTTCGCTTCGCAAAAAAGAGGAGGGGGAATCTGTGCATATCCACCACCACCGGAGGCGGGCGGGTGGGGGATGGTGGTGGACTAGTCGAACTCCGGCATAATCAAAACATGAGTGCACCACAGGCCGACCTGGTCTCAAAATATGACAAGGACGGGTACATCATTCTCAAGAATGTCATCGACGAGGATCTGGCAATGCTTGGCCAGGATCATGTGCGCTGGCTTTTGGAGAAGAACCCAGATCTCAGGCCTGAGCAGCTGCACCACCACCTTGCGATCAAAGATCCCTTCTGGTACAGGCTTGTCGCAGATCCCCGGCTCCTCGACGCAGTTCAGCCATTCCTCGGCCCCAACATCGCTCTCTTCGCCACGCACTACATCTGCAAGCCCCCCGGAGATGGCCAGCCGGTGCTGTGGCATCAGGACGGCAGCTACTGGCCGCTCGATCCGATGGAGGTCACTACAATCTGGCTTTCACTCGGTCACTCAACTCGCAAGAATGGCTGCATGCGCGTGATTCCGGGAACTCAGGACACCGACCTGCAGGAGATGAAGCTGAACACAGAAGTCGACAATGTTCTCTCATCTTCAATTGACGATTCCTTCGTCGATGAGACGAACGCTGTAGACATCGAACTCGGGCCTGGCGATCTGTCGATCCACCACCCAAATGTGATCCACGGCTCTGATGGAAACACATCTGATCAGTGGAGGTTTGGCCTAACAATCCGCTACATACCAACCACGACTAAGATCACGGTTCGGGATGCAGGCAGCCCCTTTCTTCTGCGCGGAAACCCAGTGCCAGGCATCAACGAATACCATCCGATTCCCGAGTGCCATGAGGGTGATTTCCTGCCCTTTCCCGGCTGCGAAAGCTGGCCCCCAGCTGGACCAGGAAATGAAGGCTGGAGTCCTTAAGGGCACCGATTCGGGATAATGAGCGCATGAGACTCTTGCGCCTTCCGGTCCTGGCCGTCATCGCTCTGTCAGCGGCGGCCCAAGCTGAGATCGACTACAACGTTCAGGCCGACGCCTCTTCCGCTTATCTAAATATCAGCGTCACAGCCGATGTCAAAGGCAATACTACGGCGATCGAAATGCCTCGCTGGGCTCCCGGCTCCTATCGATATGCCGAGAATCAGCGCCGGGTCACCAACCTGACAGCGGTCGATGGCTACGGCAGACCGGTCAAGGTCGAAATGACCGGCAAGGCTCGATGGGAAGCCAACACTCCCGGCCTAAAGCGGATCACATTTAAGTACCAGATCCCCGTGACGATCACGAAGCATGTGTTTCACTATGCCGGGCCGAGCACCTATATCTATTTCCCGGACAGGATCAAGGAGCCGTGCAATCTCTCATTCGATCTCCCCGAAAAATGGAAGACCTCCTGCGGCCTCGAAAAAGGTCCAGAGCCGCGCACCTACATCGCCCCTGACTACGACGTCCTCACCGACAACCCAGTCACAGCTGGTCTGTACCGAGAAGACAGCTACACCTACGACGGCATCACGCACAGCATCGTCTACCACTCGGGCGGGCCAAATCAGATCAACCGCAGCGATGTGATCGACCGCTGCCTGCTGGTGACCAAAGCGCACGATGTCTTTTTCAACGGTCTTCCCTTCAAGAAGTACGTCTGGCATTTCCGCGTCAACAACGCCGCAGACGGAGCAGGCGGACTGGAGCACCTGAGCAGCACCCAGATCAGCCTCGCCAACGGGCTCGGCCCGCGCGCCGTTTCAGTATTGTCGCACGAGTATTTCCACGCCTGGAACGTCAAACGAATCCGATCACTTCCCCTCGGCCCGTTCAACTATCAAGAGCTGCCCCAGACCGGGGCGCTCTGGTGGCTCGAAGGCGTCACCGACTACTACGCTGACGTGCTCCTCAAGCGGGGTGGATACCAGTCTGACGAAGATTTCTACGGTGAGATCCTCAGCAACACGACTCGTACAAATCGAGACGAAGACCGACTGACTATCAGCCCGTACGAAGCGAGCTTCCGCGTCCGCGACGCAAACAACGGCGTCGGCAACAGCGCAGGCTTCGGCGTGAACTACTACAACACCGGCTGGGTCGCAGGATTCTGCCTCGATGCTGAAATTCGGCATCTGACCGGCGGCGAGAAATCGCTAGATGATGTGACGCTCGATCTTTGGGACATGAACAAGGATGACCAGCCTGGCTTCTCAGAAGGGACGATCCGCGAACTGCTGATCAAGCATGGCGGTCCGACGATGGGCGACCGCTATGACGAGTGGATCATGCAGCCGGGCACGCTTCCCGTCAAAGAGCAGCTGGCCAAGCTTGGTCTATTGATGGGCGAGATGCCCGAGGAGTACACCCAGCTCGGATTCAGCCTGCGCGCCAGCCGCCTTGGCCCGGATGCCAGGGTGTTTGGCATCACCGGCCCCGCAGCTGAGGTCCTTCAATCTGGAGATGTTGTGGTCGACTTTAACGGCATCGATCTCACTGCTGAAGATCAGCGGGCAAGAGCAGCCGCGATTTCTGAAGCTCTCTCATCTGCCAAGCCAGGCGCTGCCCTCAAGCTGAAGGTGAGACGAGACGACCAGATGGTCGATGTTACGGTGACACCTGAGTCAAAAACTCGGCAAAAACTCTCGATCACGGTCGATCCCAACTCGACACCAGAGCAGACAGAGCTGCGTGAAGACCTGCTCAAGTTCTGACAACGCATCAACGCCCTGCTGGCCGCCGGCCAGCAGGGCGTTGTTGTATCAGCTGTGCTGCGCGAACTTCTGAGTGACCGTGTCCCACAGTCCGTATCGACCGAGCTGGCCATCGGAGAAGAAGACCAGGCCGTCGACCCCTGTGTCGGCCACCATATCGATCAATCTCTCGACTTTCGATGAGGGGAAGTAGCCGACGGGAGGCCGCGCCAAGAATCCACCAAGCTGATCGACGAGCGCCGAATCGGCAGGCTTGTGGTCCTCAATCTCAGCGGTGTTTAGGTGCGACTTGTACCAGCGAGCAGAGCGCAGAGTCTCACCGAGCGAAGCGCTCGCCCCGTCAATCCACCGGTCCAGATTGTCAACCAGGTCTGTGTCGTGAGTTGCCACGCGTTCTCTGATCTGGGGCAGCATGGCTGCGGCGCCTTTCGGATCGCCTTTCTCCACCGCCTTCTTCAGCGACTGCAGCGGCTCCTCTTCTTCATAGAACAGGAAGTTGAATGCCATGCCTGGAAGGAACTCCTCATAGTTGATTGCCCACTCATTCTTCTGCCTCAAGATGATCTCCTCGAGAAGTACAAGATACTGCTCGTAAGTGCCTGGGAAGTGATCACGGTAGTTCATCGGCATGCACGAATCGACATACGGTGCAAACCGCCGCCAATCCTGCCCGATAAATCGGCCGGCGTGGATCGGATTTTTGAAGACAGCCTGCGAGATCTTCATGCCCGGTCTGGCTGCCCGAACCGCTTCTGCGCTCTCGCGCGCGAACTCGGTGATCCAGTGCATCCGGTACTCATAGAAGAAGTGGTCGAGGTCGGCTCGACCGGCCTCAAAGAAACGTCCTTCCAGCAGGAAGTGCGCCTTCATATGCCGCTGCATCTGATCCCAATCGGGCGGCAGCGCAGTCGGCGTCGGCTCCCAGTGCGCCTCCAGATACTCGCGGTCGTAGATGTCGTGGTCGAACCTCTCGTCCGGATACTTGTCCCACCGCAGGTTCGCCCATTTCGGGATCTCTTCAAGGCAGTGGTCGCAGAAGCAGTACTGGTCCGGCGCGAGGTCGCCTGGGTACCGGATGTAGTCGTGGTGGACCGCATCGAATTCGTAGAGCTGCGCGAACTCCTCATAGAGTGGCACGAGCCGCTGGTCGGTGTAGCCGGGCCTC
>JALGXY010000070.1 GCA_029824495.1 Fimbriimonadia bacterium | reverse complement strand
GAATCTTCTCGATGGCCTCTTTCTCGCCGCGATCGAGCTCTGATTCCATCTCTTTAACTTTGGCCGCCAGCTCCTCGTCATCATTGACTGCTGCCTGCACGGCCAGTTCGACCATGTTCTCAGCAATCATCCCAAGACGAGTGATGTCCGCCTTGATTTCGGAGAGTTTTTGTCCAAAAGCTTCCCTGCTCATACGGTTTTAAGTCTACTCAACCTCTTCAACAACCCCTCGGACACCTGGGGCCACTCTTCTTTTAGGATGCTAAAAAACACGGTGTTGCGCCTGCGGCCGCCCTGAACGATCATGTGGCTCCGCAGAACACCTTCTCTCACAGCCCCAAGCTTAGCAATGGCCGCTTGGCTCCGTAGATTCTGCTCATCGCACTTGAGCTGAATCCGGTTCATTCCCCAAGTATCAAAGGCGTGCCTCAGCATCAGATACTTCATCTCTGGATTGACAGCTGTTCCCCGCAGGGACGGCGAAATCCACGTATGGCCAATCTCGAGCGACCTGTGCTCTTTCGAAATGTCGAAAAAGGTTGAGCTGCCGACCAGCCGGCCAGTCTCGATCTCAACTGCAGCCATGACGAATCCGTCACTCTGCCTTTTGGCGATCAAATCCTTGATGCCCTCAACCGTCCAGTCGGGAGTCTCAAGAAAATGCTCGAACGTCTGCTGGTCTGCGGCATCCAAAAACTCCTCTGCATGCTCCAACGTGAGCGGCACGAGCCTGATGCTGATTCCTTCGAGCGTGGGATAGGTCATCATCCTTTTGCCGCCAGATCAAAAACGATGATCAGGCTCGCCTCCAATGCTCGGAGATAGATCGGTCCGAACTCTGTCGTCTGCATCGCATCACCAGAGCCTAACACTGTCGTTCCAGCGCCTAGTCTTCCGGATGCAATGTGGATGTAGGTGTTGCGGTCCCGGGGTGTCTCGTAGGTGACGGAATCGCCCTCCGCGAGCTCGCCAACATAGACTCTTGCGTCGGCATTGATCTTGGTGAGGCCACCTTCAGGCGCGGCTGCCAATTCGAGAGGCTCCGCTTTCCGCAGCTTCTTCTGCTCCCAGGTGGGAGCAAGGCCACGTTCCGTCGGCTGGATCCAAATCTGAAGAAAGTGGACCGGCTCGGTGCTGCTGGGGTTCCACTCCGAATGCGTGATTCCTGAGCCAGCTGTCATCACCTGAATCTCGCCAGGACCGAGAATTGACCCGTTGCCCAAGCTGTCTTTGTGCTCGAGCTGACCTGCCAGGACGATTGAGATGATCTCCATGTCTCGGTGAGGGTGCGTTCCAAACCCTTGGCCAGGTTCCACGTGATCATCATTCAGCACCCTAAGGCCACGCCAGCCCATGCGGCTCGGATCGTAGAACTCACCGAACGAGAACGAGTGGCGGCTCGACAGCCAGCCGATCTTTGTCAGCCCTCGCTCCTCAGCTTTCAGGAAGTTGATCACAAGTTCATCATGGCCCTATTGACTACTCGGCACTAGGTCAGGCGATCACGATTGGATTCTGGGGCATAATGCGGCTGATGAGCGAAATTGAGGCACGGATTCAGCAGCTTGAAGAGCTGATGGAAGAGCACAGCCTTGAAAGCGCCACCCTAAAGGGTGACGACTGGAAGATCTCATTCGACCGACGACCACCGGCGGCACCTGTTGCCCCAGGAGCACCGGCTGCGGCCGCAGCACCTGCAAGAAAGCAGGCGGCTCCCGCTGCCAGCTCAGCCCCCAAAGGCACTCCCATCACAAGCCCGATGACCGGGATCTACTATTCAGCACCAAGCCCTGGCGCAGAAGATTTTGTGGCAGAAGGCTCAACTGTCAGTGCTGGAGAGACGATCGGCCTCATCGAAGCGATGAAGGTGTTCAACGAAATTCCAGCCACTGCCAGCGGCACGGTCGTAAAATTGGCTGCCGAAAATGGACAGCTCGTCCATCCGGGCGATCCGCTGCTGTATGTCGAGTAGTCAGTTGATCCGGGTCGGTCTGCTCGGTTTTGGAACTGTCGGCAAAGCCGTTCATCAGTCTCTCGAAGAGAACCGAGATCTCATCGAAGCCCGGTGCGGCAGAACACCCGTCATCGCCCAAATTGCCGTAAACGATCTGAGCAAAGATCGTGGCGCATCCGTCGTTACGGCAAACAAGGAGCTCGTAGCCAAAAAACTCTCTCGACTGACCGAACTGGCGATGGCCCGCAAGGCCGACTTGAGATTTGAAGCCGCCGTCGGTGCAGGAATCCCGATAATCCAGCCGCTGATGCACGAGCTGGGCGGGTGTCGGATCAAGAAGATGAAGGGCATCTTAAACGGGACTACCAATCACATTCTCACAGAGATGCGGACACGCGGTGTTCCGTTTGATGAAGCTCTGGAGGAGGCGCAGATGCTCGGCTATGCCGAAGCTGATCCGACTTCAGACGTTGATGGCTTCGATGCTCTCTACAAGATCATCATCGCCGCTTCGCTTACGTCTGGCACCCAGATCGAACTCGATGCCTCACCCTGCAGCGGAATCCGCGACATCTCTCTGGCCGACATCAACCACGAGGAAGGCCTCGGACGTCGCCTCAAGCTGATCGCAGAAGCAGACCTCACCGGTGACGCTCCATCCGTGACGGTGGGTGTGCAGAGTCTGCTGCACTCACATCCTCTTTCACAGATCGAGGGCACCGAAAACGCTCTTTGGATTGAAGCGGACCCACTCGGCGAAGTCACACTCTCTGGCCCGGGTGCTGGTGGCGGTGCCACCGCATCAGCCGTGCTGGGAGACCTGGTGGAAGTGGTCCGCACCATCGATCAGGGCTGCGTCAGCCCGCCTTGGCCGATCGCCCCTAGTTTCTGACCAGCCGCTCACGAACTTCGGTCGGATGGTCAGTGATGATGAAGTTCACGCCGAGTCCTTTCAGCCGATCGACCTCTTTGTTGGGGCGCACAGTCCAAACGAAGAGCGGAAAGCCATGCCTCCTCAGGGTCGCAGTCAGCCCCGGATGGACAGTACGATAGTGGAATCCAACCGCATCGACACCCAGGTCCCCGATCTTCTTAAGCAGCTCCTGCTCGGTCCCTTTGCGGTAGGTTCGGGCTGACAACCAGACGCAATAGAGATGCGAGTCGAGCCGCTTCGCCTGATTGATCAGGTCTGCATTGAAGCTGAAGAGAATTGTCTGATCAACGGCGTTTCGACTCTGGATTAAGTCCACAGTGGCGGGGACAACCCCCTCTCCACCTTTGATCTCTATGACCAGCACGATCCTGCCCTGAGTCACGTCGAGTATGTCGTCCAGAGTTGGGACACCCATCGCCTGCAGCTCCACTGCGCTGAAATCGGCCACGGCGCCCCGCTCATTGGTGGTCCGATTCACCGTGCGGTCATGAATCACCATCGGCACGCCGTCCTTCGACATCCAGAGATCACACTCGGCAGCCTTCACGCCACATCGAATCGCCTTCTGAAAACTCCGAACACTGTTTTCCGGCTCATAGGCTGCAGCTCCACGATGACCCACTATCGAAGTCTGCTCCCAACTCTGCTTAATGATCTCGGTCGTTGTGGACATGACGGCAACGGCAGCAAGAAATGCGGCTGTCATACTTCGATCATACACGGAGACGTACTGGACAGAATCATGGGCTATTCACAGGAGTTTCGCGAACTGGCCGAGGACCGGCTGTCCGCAGTCGTGTCGATCAGATCCAAACCGATGTTCGGGGGTGTCGGCATCTATGGAGACGATCTCTTTTTCGCTCTGATCGCAGGCGAGAAGCTCTACTTCAAGGTTGATGAAACAAATCGTGAGATGTTTGAGCAGCGAGGAATGGAGCCGTTCTATCCCTTCGACTCCCCGAAGCCGATGCAGTATTGGGAGCTGCCATTTGACGTGCTAGAAGACGCAAAAGAGCTCTCGGTCTGGGTGGATAAGGCGCTTCAGGTCGCTCAATCGAAGAAGAAAAAGAGGCGCTCGGTCTAGAATAGGAGCGTATGCGCAAAGCACTTTTTATTCCCGCCCTAGCTGCCGGTGTTGCTGGCCTCACGCCCCTTCTGGTGGCCCAGCACAAAGACGACCACCATGGCGACCATTCTGCGCCAATGTCGATGGTCAGCTCCGCGGTTGCTGTGATGACACCGACCGCCGGCAACAGTGTCAGCGGAACGGTCCGATTTGAGCAGACAGATCGCGGCGTTCGAGTCATAGCCAATATTTCTGGCTTTGCCCCGAACACAGAGCATGGCTTTCACATCCATGAATTTGGTGATATGAGGTCCACAGACGGCAAGAGCCTTGGCGGCCATTACAACCCGCACGGTCGGGACCACAGCCTGCCCCCACGCGTGATTCGACATGCCGGCGACCTGGGCAATCTGAAAGCAGATGGTTCAGGCAACGCCAAGCTCGATAAGGTGTTTCACGGGCTGACGATCATGGGACACGAGAGCCCAGTGATTGGCCGAGGTGTTGTGATTCACGCCAAAAAAGACGATGGCGGGCAGCCCACCGGAAATGCAGGAGCACGGGCGTCAGCGTCTCATAGAGACGCCGTCCGGGCTTTCTTGGACCTTGGCTCGCCCCAAGACTGAACCTGCCGCGATATCGACTACCACGACCGAGTTGTCTCCGCGAACGGTCACCAGAGCGTGTCGGCTGTCTCGATAAGGCCAGACACCAGCAGGGCCACCCAGGTCACCGCTCGCCTGCATGATCTTGATCCGCTTGACGACCTTCTTTTCCTTCACACTGCAGACGACCAGCTCGCCTGACCTGGCATGAGGGATCAACGCGTACTTATTGTCCGGCGTGAACTGCACCCGATAAGGAAAACCAGCCGAATCGATCTTCTTGACAACCTTCTTTGTCTGGAGATCGATAATTGAAATCGTGTCTTCGGCGCGGTTTCCTGCCCAGATCCATCGCCCGTCTGGACTGATGCCGACTCCTTCGCACTCAGATCCGGTTGTGATCTGAGCCAGCAGATCGCC
>JALGXY010000069.1 GCA_029824495.1 Fimbriimonadia bacterium | reverse complement strand
CAGAATCGCCAACGACTTTGTCAAGTGGCACAACAACTACGCGGCAGCCTACCAAGAGTCGATGAAGAAGAAGGCTCAGGCTAAGCCGGGATTGCCAAACACCAAGGCGGCCAATCCGAATCAGAGCATCAGCTTTTTCGGCGGAGGACCCGACCTTAAGAGCCAGCCCATCGCCAGCCTTTCAAAGGTTCTGGTCATCGCGTCAAGACCAGCTAACTCTCCAGACAGCCTGACGCTAGAATTCAAAGCGGCAGATCAATCTGGAGCGATTGTCGCCACCTCTTCCCTCTCACTCAACGGCAAAATCGAGGTCCCACAAGCAGATCTGAACCTCGGTTCAAACAGCCTGGTCAAGCTCAGCGACAGGTCAAAGCAGATCATCCGGATACTGAGCCAAAACCAAGGACTCAGAAGTTCATCTCTACGCAATGTCTTTGTCGGATCGCTTGGTGGGGGCGGAGCCAGGATTAAACTCGCTACTCCAGCTGAAAATGACGCACCCGGCATCACTCCAGAGCTTCGAAGCCTTTTTGCAGCCCCCGACAAGAATGAGCCGCTGTCATGGTTTGTCTCACCGGCTCTGATTCAGACCGCAGAGGCTGCTGGACTCAATTTCTGCTGTGTGGCGCCCGACAAGTCATTCAAGCTGTTCGGCACAAGACTCGCCGAATCTGACATGGCTCTCAGCGAAGCGCTTCGCCTTGCTGCTGAATCAGGGCTTGGATACAAGACTGGTGACAACTGGCTGGTCCTCCGGTCGATTGATCGCTATGAAACACGCCAGAACCGAGCCGACCGGGAAGACCTGGCAAACCTGCTCAAGAAACTGGCAGTTCAGGGTTACGCTCGGCTCTCGGATGCGGCGAGGTACGCCAACGATGCTCCGACAACTGCAGGACTCGACGAGTCCCTGGTCAGCATCTTTAGTGAGCAGACTGCCGATCTCCTTTTTGGAGTCTATACCGACCGTGTCTATCTCAAGCTGTTCGACTCTCTTCCCAAGCAGGGGCTCGATCAAACGCCTGATGGGCTTAAGTTTCGAATGTCAATGCTGGCAGGCAATCAGCGCAGTCTGGCGGAGGAGGCTCTCTACAGTCGGGAGGCTCCTAACCTGTTCGGCAATACAATGGCCATCTCGATGGTCGTCAGCGACGGCGGCCAGCCAGAGGCACCCAAGGGCCCGACATTGATGGACGAACCGACTGAGGTGTTCCCAACAGGACTTCCTGGTGCAGGATTCATCGACCTGAAGGCCCAGATGAGCGAAGCCGTATTTGCCCAATCTCAAAAGACGGGCAAAGGCAAATTCCATAACACCCAAGCATTCGGGATGCAGGTCGCATTTGCCAATTCAGGCTCAGGTTTGCCATCAAGCGGCCCTGATCTCAAGAGCAATGACATGCGATTCAAGCCGGCCATGCACGCGATGGTTTCGATCAACCTGATGCTTCAGGATAAGAATCTTGGCGGCGCACCACTTGAAGATGGCTGGGTGACTGCCCCCCAGGCCAACTACACGTTCGATGAGATTCCAAAACAGTTCCTGGCCAAGGCTCAAGAGGCGGCGAACCAGATGCGAACCAACACCCTGAAGTTTGGCGGCGGCAAGGTGAAACCGCCGGAATAGGACAAGCCGTCGCCGATTGCCCTGAATAGGGGGGCTATCTAAGCTAAAATCTCCCGCAATGAGTGAGGAGCGGTCGATCCGCGAGATCCGTCTCGAAAAACTGCAGAAGTTGCGTGACCTGGGCTTTGACCCCTATTCTGTTGAGCGATTTGAGTTCAAACACAGCCCGCAGGAGCTTCTAGATCGATACGACGAGCTGCAGGGTGAGACCGTGCGAATCGCAGGTCGTCTCGTCTCGTTGCGCATCATGGGCAAAGCTGCCTTCGCACACATCTCAGACGGCGACGGCCTCGCCGCTTTCAAGCTGCTCGATATCGGGGACCACGTTGGGATCGAAGGTGAGCTGTTCCTCACACGCACTGAAGAGAAGTCGGTGATGGTCAAGTCGATGACTCCTCTCAGCAAGTCTCTCCACAATCTGCCGCTCGGCAAAGAGAAGGACGGCGAGACCTGGAATGAGCTCAAAGACACCGAGCAGCGGTATCGCCACCGTCACCTCGACCTGATCATCAACCACGACGTTCGAAAATCACTGCTCGATCGATCGCGCATCGTGTCATCGGTTCGCCGGTTCTTCGACAATCGCGGCTATCTTGAAGTCGAAACGCCCCTGCTTCAGCTCGAAGCTGGAGGAGCCGCCGCGCGCCCGTTCTTGACTCACTACAACGCCTACGAGCTTGACGTCAAGATGCGCATCTCGCTGGAGCTCTATCTCAAGCGGATCATCTGCGGCGACGTCCCAAAGGTCTACGAGATCGGCAGAGTCTTCCGAAACGAAGGGGTCAGCAACCGTCACAATCCAGAATTCACACTGCTCGAGTTTTACGAGGCGTACAGCAATCTCGAGGACATGATGGCGGTCGTAGAAGACTGCTTCAAACATGTGGCCGAAGAGGTGTTTGAAACAACATCTCTAAACGGGCTCGAGTTTGGAAAGCCTTGGAAGCGCGTGGACCTGCTGACGGAGATTGAGAAGGCAACCGGCCTCACCGCTGACGACCTCAGCTCAATCGAGAACGCCAAGGCTGCTCTTGGATCAAGAGAGGTGATGAACCCGAGCAATGGCAAGCGGATCCACGCAGGAGACGAGAACAACCTTGGCGGCCTGATTGAGAAGCTGCTCGAGGTCTTCGTCGAGCCGAATCTTCAGGAGCCGACGTTTGTCGTGGGCTACCCGATTGAGACATCACCCTTGGCAAAGAAAGATCCAAATCGACCAGGATTTACCCGCCGCTTCGAAGGCTATGTCCTCGGCCGCGAAATCTGCAACGCATTCAGCGAGATCAACGACCCGATCGACCAGCGTGAGCGGTTCGATCAGCAGCTTGGAGAACGCGAAAAGGGCGACGAAGAGGCTCACCCGATGGACGAGGACTTCATCTACGCACTTGAAAGCGGCATGCCGCCTACTGGCGGTGTCGGCATCGGAATCGACCGCATGGCGATGCTGCTCACAGGTGCGGATCATCTGAGGGAGATTCTCCTCTTCCCGATGATGAAGCCCGAGCACAATCAGGCCAACCAAGACGACGAGGACTGATCGATGCTGAGTCTGGTGCTCGCCCTGGCAGGTCTAGAAGCTCCGCGGGAGTTTCCGGTCTGGCCTGGCGAGCCGCCCCTCTATCGGGATCTAGGTGAGATCCAGGCCAACAGCGGCCGACTCAACAGGGTCTCGACTCCTACCCTCACCCACTTTCCCGCACAAGGATCAAAGACGGGCGCGGCAATCATCATCTGCCCCGGGGGCGCTTACTCGATTCTCGCGGTCGAACATGAAGGCTATCAGGTCGCCCAAAAGTACGCCAGCAAAGGCATCGACGCCTTTGTGCTGAAGTACAGACTGCCCGCCGACGGCAGCATCCACCCAGCCCCAATCTGGGATGCGCTGATGTCGGTGCGCCGGATACGGCTTAATGCTGGCCAATACGGCCTAGATAAGCGAAAGGTCGGAATCCTTGGCTTCTCTGCCGGCGGCCACCTGGCAGCATCGGCCTCTTCTCTTTGGAACAGATTCCCTGCTCCTGGTACTGATGGCAGCGAAGACCTGAGTCGGCCCAGCTTCAGCATCCTTGTCTATCCTGTGATTTCGTTTACCGAGAGCTTTGCCCACCGGGGGTCACGCAACAACCTGCTGGGAGACCGCAAAACTGACAACAGATTCGCGGCAAAACTTTCACCAGAGCAGCACGTGACCGCAGCCACCCCACCTGCCTTTCTGGCCCATTCGCTGGATGATAAGAGCGTGCGCATCGAAAACAGCCGCGTCTATCACGAAGCCTTGAGAAAGAGCAGCGTCTCCACGGAGCTTCGTGAATACGACCAGGGCGGGCACGGATTTGGACTCGGCCGTCCAAATCAAGACTCCAGCGCGTGGTTCGATCAATCGATAGATTGGCTCAAACGGCAGGGACTGCTCTGACGGCTCACCAGTCGAGCTCTCGAACGTAGACGAGTTCTCCATCCTGAGGCTCGAATCCCAGCTTTCGGTTGACCGCCAGCATCGGCTGATTTCTCGTATCGTTTTCAGTCTTGATCCGCTTCCCGCCTTGGCTCAGGCAGTACTCAATCCCTTTGACCTTGACGGCATAGGCAAGCCCCTTGCCTCGCTCTTCCGGAACCACACCGGTGAAGCCTGTGAACATCTCGCCCTCTTCCGCTGCCGTGGATTTGTGAATGGTGCTGAAACCGACAAATTGATCTCCCTTCATTGCAACGGCGGTCGCCTGGGGATTAAAAGTCTTAGATCCGAACACAAGGGCGTCGAACGCCTCCCAGGGCTCGGTCCCGTAAAGTTCCTGGCCGGGCGTATCCTTGTCTGCCTTGGCAAACTGTTCGTAGAACGCCCGGCGTGTCTCTTCGTTAAGATCAAACTCAGCAAGCGTTGTGATCCGATACCCGGCGTTTTCAGCAGCGCGAATCGCTTTAAGGTGCAAGTCAAGATCGAACAACTCCAGGTCTAGATAAGAGTCGAACAGCTCTGCAACCTTAACAAACTGGCGCTTTTCGGCAAACCTCATGCAGACGGGCTCAGGACCAGCCAGTATTGCGAGAAGGGCTCCAGGTCGATGATCATCCACAAACTCCGTCGTCAATTCAAAGAGATGCGAGCCGATGCCTCGTCGCTGAAAGGGGTGATCGACTACGATCGTCAGCAGAAACGCGTTCTTGGGATTGTCTGTATCCAGGCCGACCCGCAGGTAGCCCACGACCTGACCATCAACGACCGCAACCTGTCTCAACACGGGGTTTTCGGGTCGCCAGCAACGGACACCGTGCTCGAACGACTCGGCTGCAAGAGGATGGTTGCTGGTGCGGGTCACGATTGCGGCCACAGCCGCTGCATCCTGTTCCAGGTTCAAATTTCTGTACTCAATGCTCATCTAGATAATCGATCCCCCTGAGTAGGCAGGCACAGGAAATCCAGTCAACGATGATCCTGATTTGATCTTTCAGCCCAAAATTGAGCGGGTCGCTCAGTTCTTAGGCTTGACAGTCTTCGGAATCTCGAACCGCATTCCGGCCTTGATCTTCAGCTTCTTAAAGGTTCCAGCTTTCAGCTCGACCGCGTACTTAGCGTAGCCCTTGCTGTAGAAATTCGTTGTCACATCAAGGGGCTGCATCGTGTACATGTTCAGGATCTTGCCGTTCCCGTCCAGATAGGCAATATCGAGCGGAACGTAGGTGTTCTTCATCCAGAAGCTAAGCGGCTGAGCACGTTTGAAGGCGAAGATCATTCCTTCGTTCTTCTTCCAGTCGCTGCTCTCAAGGAACATCATTCCTTCCTGGCGCTTTGCTTCGCGGTCCATGACCCAGCACGTGTACTCATGCTTCTTGTTGAGCTTCAGCTTTACGACCTGAAGATCCTTCAACTGGAACTGACGCTGCGGCACGTGCCGCCACTTGCGTTCCTTCTTCTCTTCCTGCTTCTCTTGGCTGAGCAGCGCAGGTGTAAGAACAACCGTGGCAATGGCTGCGGAGATGACCATAACTTATCCTTTTGACGCGCCGGCACCGTTCGCCGTGTCGCCTGTTGGAGCGAATGCCGACCAGCCCTCTTCAAACTTGTCGATCTGCCCCGCAAACTCCAGAGTAGTGCCGACTAGATCAAGCCCTTTCAGAAGCTGATCCTTCACGGCCGGATTGATTTCAAAGGGGTGGGATTCGCCGGATGCTTCCACCACCTGCTTCGGAAGATCAATCGTCACCTCTGCGCCTGATCCAAGACCTGCCACTTTGGCATGGGAGTCCGCAGGCAGTTCGATCAGGAGCAGCCCGCAGTTCGCCGAATTCTGCCTGAAAATATCGCTGAAACCAGGTGATCCAGCCTCTATTCTTGCGATGACGGCCTTGAAGCCAGCCTGCTGAATTGCCCAGACCGCATGCTCTCTTGATGAGCCGCACCCAAAGTTGGTGCCAGCAACAAGAATAGTCGCGCCATCGGCCTCCGGCTGATCGAGCGGAAAATCTGCGCCTCGCACATCAGAGAACAGAAGCTCACCGTAACCTTGCCGCGAGACTCTGCTCAGGTAGCGAGCAGGAATGATCCGGTCCGTATCGACCTGATCTGCGTTGTAGACAGCCAGGCGACCCTGATGCGTATTGAATCCAGCCATGTGCGCTCTAGTTTGGCATCTACAGGAGGGCTTCGGCGATCTGCAGGGCGTTCAGGGCAGCACCTTTGCGAATCTGATCACCAGATACGAACAGCAGCAGCCCTTTGGGATTGGTTGGGTCGCGTCGGATGCGCCCCACCAGAACGTCATCGGCGCCACCAGCTTCAAGCGGCATCGGGAAGTGTCCAGAAGCGCGGTCATCAACCACCCTGATTCCCGGGGCATCTGCAAATGCCTGCAACACATCTTCTTCCCTCGGAGCATCTGATTTGAATTCGATCAGAAGCGACTCAGAGTGAGCCC
>JALGXY010000068.1 GCA_029824495.1 Fimbriimonadia bacterium | reverse complement strand
AACTTCAATGCTGATTACCAGCTTCTCAAGAAATTCCTGCATGACAGCCGAGCGAAGAACATGTCCTACATGCTCTCCGTTCAGTTCTTGGTGACGAAGCTGAACTTCCAGCTCCACCAATGGTGCAGCCAAGAAGAGACAAACTCGCTTCGCCTCCTGCTGACAGATGTCGAAGGTGCGGCTGAGTGCTGGTCCTACTACAAAAAATGGGGCAACTACACTCCTGTGGCCGGGTTCACCGAGATCACCTCGTGGGCGAATCAACTCCTCTGCGGACACACAGGCGGCAATCTGATTCTGCCAGGCGACCCGTTCCGCGGCCACTTCGAGTGTGCCAAAGAACTGCTCGATGCATTCAACAACAACGGCTTCCGTGCTCTGCACGACCAGCCGTGTGATGTGATCTATCCGCCGATCAACCCTTGATCGGCCAGTTCTAAAAACGAAAATTGCGGCCTCGGTTGAATTGCTCAACCGGGGCCGCTTTTTCGTCTCGGTTCAGTCGCCTGCAACAAAGACCATCAGATGCCATGAACCGTTGACTTGCCGGAAGATCCCACGGTAGTCGATCGGTGATCTGATATCGGTGCTCAGCATGAAGCCGACCTTCTCTTTTTCGTATTCAACCTGGTGGAACACGACCTCGGCTTTCACATAGGTGCCGTCGCTCTGCTCGATGTAATCAGGTGCAAACTCAACCACTCTGACCGTCTGAAGCGAGAGTTTTGAGAGAACCTCAGAGTCCAGATCTGCTGTCTTAAACACCTTGGCATTCTTCTTGATGACAGCCGCGTGCTCAAAGGCCTCGAGCTCGTCCGGCCAAGAGCTCCATGTATAGGGCGCTTGAAACGACCCATCTACAAACTGCCCGCCCAGCTCCAGCGCTTTGCGAAGCTCATCCATCCACCCTTCGATCCCATCATCACCTTGTTTCCAGTAGCTCCGCAGCTCCTCGATCCCATCATTGAATCCAAAGCTGAATGTGATTCGCGAGTCGATTCGGTTGATCACCCAGTCGTAGTTCCCCTTCTTGATCGAGCCGATCATGTTTCGGCGAAACTCAGAAAATGACCGGCTCTTGGCACCTTCGTCAATTGGGGGAAGGGGAAGGGATTGGGCCGAAAGCAGGACCAGCGAGGCGATCACGATTGGGAGTGTATCAGACAGTTCATCAGAGATGTCCGCAGCAGCGATCTATTTCGCCGCTTCAAGCGAGAGAGTCGTTCATAATCTGAGCTTAAGATGTTCCCGTTCGCCTTGATGTCTCCTGAACCTGTTCAGCCAAATATCCTGCTGATTGTAAGCGAGGATAACGGGCCTGAGCTTGGCTGTTACGGCGATCCTTACGCCCAGACTCCACATCTCGATCGACTGGCGAGAGAGGGTGTTCTGTTTGAACGGGCTTACGTTCCTTATTCAGTCTGCAGCCCATCAAGGGCATCCTTTCTGACCGGCCTCTATCCGCATCAAAACGGTCAGATCGGGCTCGCCACGCACAAGTACTCGATGTACGGCGAGCTGCCGAATCTGTTCAGCCTTCTCAAAGAGTCAGGGTATCGGACGGGGATCATCGGAAAGCTTCATGTCAACCCTGAGTCGGCATTTCCGTTCGACTTTAGACACCATAACAACACCGATACGAGCTTTCGAGGTCGAGACGTATTTGCTGTCTCCAAGGCGGCACGCGGGTTCTTTGACGACTCGGACAAGCCGTTCGTGATGACCGTCAACTATCCGGATGCACACTTTCCGCTGATTCCTCAGCAGCACGGCCTTCCGAAGGATCCGTTGACAGCATCGGATGTCAAGCCACTTCCTTGGGTGGGCGCTGACTCCCCGCGCCTTCGCGAAGCCACGGCCAACTACTACAACTGTCTGTCTCGGCTTGATACGGGAGTCGGAATGCTGCTGAGAGAGCTGGATCGCTCAGGCAAAGCGGAAGAGACGGTTGTGATCTACATTGGAGATCACGGTGCGCAGTTCTCAAGAGGAAAGACCTCAGTCTACGAAGCCGGATTGAAGATCCCAATGATCATCCGCTGGCCAGGAGAGTCGGTTCGAGGCCACCGCGTTTCGAGCCTGACTACGTCAGTAGATATCCTGCCGACCGTTCTGGATGCCTGCTCGATCCCTCCCAAACCGTGGCTTCCCGGCCGCACTCTTCGAGAAGCGGTTGCCGGGAGAGCAGCGGAAGGGCACGAGTTCATCTATGGCATCACAAGTGGCTCAGCGCCTTCGATCTATTGCCAGCAATTCTCGATTCGAGATGAACGGTGGCGCCTGGTGATGACTCCCTACCGCCGTAAGAACCTATCTGCCGAAGCGTTTCTGAAACAGCACAATGCTCATTTTATCGCCGGTACAAATGCCGACGAAATCGCCGCCTCATCGGACCTGGTCAAGGCCTCTTACGCTGACTACCTAAATCCCCCCGAATATGAACTGTTCGATCTGGAATCCGATCCATACGAGTGGAATAACTTGGCGGGAAATCCTCGGTACAGAGGCGAGCTAGACCGCCTGAGAGAGGCGTTTGTCAAGTGGCAGGTCAGAACGCGCGATCCGCACTCAGACCCAAAGATCCTCAAGCTGCTGGATGAAGAACATATCCGCATGCAGAGCTACGATTACCGTGGTGACAAGTCGTTCCGATGGGAGTATCTGGACCTTTTCGAGCAATGGCGCAAGAGGCCATAATTGCTGCGTGACTCGAAAGCTGGCGTTCACTCTGATCGAACTCTTGGTGGTGATCGCAATCATCGCCATTCTGGCAGCGATACTCTTTCCGGTTTTTGCGTCAGCAAAGCTCTCTGCGAAACGAACAGCTTGCCTCAGCAATCTCAAGCAGCTGTCGCTGGCCAATGAGCTCTACATCAACGACTACGACGACCGGATGCCGTGGCTGCCAGACAGCGAACTGCAGCTCACTCCTGCTGTAAACGGCGGCGGCAAGAAGTACGCGGTGGTCGGGTCGTTTATGCCTCTTTGGCACCCCTATGCCAAGAACGTCGCCATCTACAAGTCCCCCGCGATCGGTACGACATTGACAGGCTGGAAGCAGTGGTTCGAGGGCCCTTGGAGAGAGGATGGAGACGACCAGCCGGATAAAGGCGTGGCCCATTACATCAGTGATCTTCTGGCCGAACAGAACCCGGATTCACCTCGATTCACGCGAGGCAGAAGCCCGCTGAGTGTCTGCCAGGCAAAAGGCACAAGCGTGAGTGCTCAAGAGTGGCTGATGACGCCTTTCTTCGAGGCGAATTGGTGGGATTTCGCCCATCCTGGCTGGACGATCAACGGCAATGTCCCTCCCGAATATGGCTGGTCGGCACACGTGGGCGGACGGAACCAGATCTACTTCGACACACACGCCAAGTGGATCCGAAAAGACATTAGAAATCTCTGAATAGTCCTGTATCCTGAACCTTGACGAGGGCTGCCTTGTCTAACAGGCAAAACCTTTCCAGGTTTCTGGTGGATACAAAAATGAACTCAGCGAAGAGAATTCTGACAATGACAGCTGGTGCGGCTGTTCTGGCAGCAGGCGCGGCCTGTGGTGGTGGCGGAACCTTCAGCTTTGGCGGCGACTCCGGTCTGGCGGCTTCTGTCTGGCCCAAGTTCGGTGCCGGAGTTAGGGGCACTTCAACTTCGCCCGGCTCGGGAGCTGTTGGTTCAATTCTTTGGTCCTTCACGACAGGTGGACCTGTTGAGAGCTCTCCTGTTATCGGAGTGGGCGGACGTGTCTATGTCGGTTCAAACGATGACAAGCTCTACTGCCTCGACCAGACGACTGGCGGTGAGCTCTGGTCATTTACAACAGGAGATGATGTCAGAGGCGCGGCTGCTGTAGGAAGCAACGGACTGGTCTATTTCGGATCGAAAGATGATACGTTCTATGCCGT
Organism: Fimbriimonadia bacterium; assembly: GCA_029824495.1. Taxonomy (GTDB): domain Bacteria; phylum Armatimonadota; class Fimbriimonadia; order Fimbriimonadales; family Fimbriimonadaceae; genus JALGXY01. Next base: position 727 of record JALGXY010000068.1, on the reverse strand, counting down.
GAACCAGGCGACAGGAGCGTTGATGTGGTCCTTCTTGGGCGGCGGTGATTTTGTCTCTTCGCCGAACATTGGTGCAGATGGCCGAGTTTTTGTCGGCTGCGATGATGGCAATCTCTACTGCTTCAATGGAACGACTGGAGCAGTGATTTGGGCCTTCAATGCTGGCGGATCGGTCAAAGGCTGCCCGGCGATCGGAAACACCGGCACAATCTATGTCGGCTCCAGCACCGACAAGATCCATGCTGTCGACCGCACTACAGGTGTTGAGCTCTGGTCATATACAACCGGCGGCGATGTTGATTCGAGTGTCGCCGTAGCAGATGACGAGACAATCTTCTTCGGCTCGGAGGACCAGATGATGTACGCCATGAATGGTCTGACTGGATCGGTCCTCTGGACATACGACACAGGTCAGAACATCAAGTCGTCCCCAGCACTATCGAGCTTTGGCCGTCTCTACTTTGGTGGAGATGATATGAACGTGACGGCGCTCAATTCAGGCTCGGGCGCGCTGTTATGGACCTATACGACCGGCGAAGATATCGTCTCGTCGCCGGCGATCTCTGCTGATGGAATGGTCTACGTCGGCTCGAAAGATGACAGCCTGTATGCGCTGGACGGCGCAACCGGCAATCTAGACTGGTCTTTGGCATCGGGTGGCGACATCGAATCGTCTCCTTCGATCTCAGCGGCTGGAGTCATATTTGTGGGATCCAACGACAACAAC
>JALGXY010000067.1 GCA_029824495.1 Fimbriimonadia bacterium | reverse complement strand
GCTCTCGTTGGTTTCGAGGCGATCTGGAAGAAGCGGAAGGCTCCCCGAAGTTCTGACGCTGAATCTGACTCTTCAAGCTGACGAATTCTGCTGGTCGGTTCAGGCGGAGATGGTCTTGGTTCCCCTTCCCCTTATTCATAGGGGGAAGGGAGGGTCTGCCAAAGAGCCCTCCCATAAAGAGGGGTCGACGTGGATGGGATGGGATGGGGGTCGATTTGGCGATCTGAGTTGAACCAAAGAACCCCCCACCCTTGTCCCTCCCCCCTGCAAGCAAGGGGGAGGGCATTAGACTCAAACCATGTGGTGCGGACGTCAACGTCTGCATCAAGGCCTTCTCCCCCTGCACCCCCTCCTCTCTTTCGCTTCGCAAAAAGGAGGAGGGGGAATCCTCTCCGGTCCACCACCGAGCGCGGGTGGGCGGGTGGAGGGAGGTGGTGGACGGCACGGCTCAAATACCTTCTCAAGCAAGACCAGGATAGAATCATATTCATGATTCGCTTTGTCGCTCTGCTGGCCCTGATCTCTATAGTGGCTGCCGCGTCAGCCCAGATCCACCCGTTCTCAGCGAGAAAAGGGTTGGTGGTGTCCGACTCGGCAATCGCGAGCGAAGTCGGGGCCGAGATCCTCAGAAAAGGCGGCAATGCCGTGGATGCAGGGATCGCAACAGGATTTGCTCTCGCGGTCACATTCCCGGCGGCAGGAAACATCGGTGGAGGCGGTTTCATGGTCGTTCGTCTGGCCAACGGTGTCAATCTAGCCATCGACTACAGAGAGATGGCTCCCGCCAAAGCGAGTCGCGAGATGTACCTGGATGAGGCAGGAAACGTCATCCCAGGCCGCTCCACCGTTGGACGCTGGGCTGCAGGGGTGCCAGGCACCACAGCAGGATTTTATGAGGCTCATCATCTCTTCGGCAGCCTCCCTTGGGCAGACCTCGTTGAGCCCGCCATCAAACTTGCCAGAGACGGTTTTCCGGTCAGCAGAGGCCTTGCAGGGTCTCTGCAGGCGGCCTCCTCAAAGTTCAAGCCCTTTTCAGACTCCTATCGCATTTTCTGCCGCAATGGAGATCACTTCAAAGAAGGTGACATTCTGATCCAGTCTGACCTCGCCAAGACCCTGACGAGGATTCGTGACAACGGCAGAAACGGCTTTTATGAAGGCGAGACCGCGAGGCTGTTTGCAGAGGACGCCGACCGGCACGAAGGACCCTTCACACTGAAGGACTTCAGCTCATATATCGTTAAAGCGAGGCGCCCCCTGACCGGCACATACAAGGGGCATGAGATCATCACAATGCCGCCCCCAAGCTCGGGCGGAGCAGCGCTGATCCAGATGCTGAACATGCTGGAGTCCCACAACATCCGTCGCCATGAACCCAATTCGGCTGCCTACGTTCATCGGCTGACAGAGACGATGAAGCGGGCCTTCGCCGACCGCGCCGAACACATGGGCGACCCAGATTTCAACGAAATTCCTGTCGGTCCGATCATCGACAAGAAGTACGCCAACGAATTGGCGTCGCAAATCACAAACCGAGCGACTCCGTCCATTCAGATCAAAGCGGGTGAGTTCGCCCCGAACGAAGGAGAAAGCACCACTCATTTCAGCGTGGTCGACTCGGAGGGCAATGCGGTCAGCAACACATACACGCTCAACACCGGTTTCGGCTCGCTTGTCGTAGCTGAAGGCACTGGCGTCCTCCTCAACAACGAGATGGACGACTTCACGAGCAGGCCGGGAACTCCGAACACCTACGGGCTCATCCAGGGGGAGAAGAACTCAATCGAGCCGATGAAGAGACCGCTCTCCTCGATGACGCCGACGATTGTCACCAAGAACGACAAGCTTTTCATGGTCACAGGTTCTCCCGGCGGACCGACGATTATCAATACGGTGATGCACTCGATCCTGAACGTGATCGAACACGGAATGACCATCCAAGAGGCGGTCGCCTTTCCCCGATTCCATCATCAGTGGATGCCTGATCGAATCAGTTGGGAGCCATTCGGCTTGAGCCCCGAAACACGGCTCGCATTAGGAGCGATGGGGCACGTGTTTGATGCTTCGTCCCGGCGTATGGGCTCCTGTCATGCGATTCTGGCAGCTCCGGATGGAAGGCTGTTGGCCGGAGTCGACCCGAGGGTCAGCACTGCTGGTGCTGCCGGGGCTGATTAGGCTGTTTTTCGGGCCCTCCACCCCCTCTTCCACGTCGAGCTCAGCCTATTGCTGACCTCTTAGGCGGACCCTCCCTCCTCCCTTTTGACAAAAGGAAGAGGGGGGAAATGCTCAGGTAGCCTGAGCCCGTGCAGACAAGGGACAACATCATCTGGATTTTTGGTGACCAGCACCGGGCGCAGGCGCTCGGGTGTGCTGGTGATCCAAATATCCACACTCCCAACATCGACAGGCTTGCATCCGAGGGTCTTTGGCTGAAGAACGCCGTCTGCAACACGCCCCTCTGCACACCGAGCCGAGGAGGGCTCATCACAGGTCGACATGCTGTCAATGCAGCGCCTGCCCATCAGGATCTTCTCGACCCTAACTTACCGACAATCGCAGACCACTTTAAGTCTGCTGGCTGGCACACGGCCTGGTTTGGAAAATGGCACCTTGATGGATTCAAAGAGGGCAGCACAAGGGCTTCTCATCACATCACTCCGCCCGAGCGGCGCGGCCGTTTCGACACCTGGGTTGGCTATGAAAACAACAACAGCCAGTGGGATTCCTGGGTGCATGGTGGCGAAGGTGACAGCGCGTTTCACCGCCGCCTGCCTGGCTACGAAACCGATGCCCTGACCGACCTCTTCATTCAACATATTCGAGAACAGGGTGAATCTGAAAGCCCCTTCTTCGCAGTTCTGTCTGTTCAGCCGCCGCACGACCCCTATGTCGCCCCAGAGGAGTTCATGGGTCGCCACACGCCAGGTGGAATTGAGCTGAGCGCCAATGTCCCTTCGGTCGAACGCGTTCAAGAGCGGGCGAGCCGTGAATACGCCGGCTACGCCGCAATGGTGGAAAATCTGGACTGGAACGTGGGTCGGATCCGAGCCGCTCTCGAAGAGGCCGGCCTGTCTCACAACACCCACATCATCTTCTTCTCAGACCATGGCGACATGCTCGGCTCGCACGGGATGTTTCGCAAGACGACTCCCCACGAGGAGTCGATCCGTGTGCCGATGATCATCGGCGGCCATGTGCCGCTATATGAGCACAGAACTGCCGCCCTCGACTGCCCCTTCAGCCTAGTCGACCTGGCGCCAACGAGTCTTGGACTCTGCGGAATCGAGGTGCCGGAAGGAATGGAGGGCAATGACTGGTCCTGCCTCCGGCGTCACAATGGCGACCCAACCGGGCCAGATGCAGCCCTGATCTCGCTGCCTGCTCCGACCGGCCATGGAGACAGCATCGATCGTCCCTGGCGCGGTGTGGTCACAGCCGATGGCTGGAAGTACGCGGCGCTCGAAGGCCAGCCCTGGCTGCTGTTCAATCTGAATGAAGACCCTTACGAACAGGTCAACCTCGCTCTCAATCCGGGATTCAAAGAGAAGAGAGCCGAGCTCCAAGCTCGGCTCAAAGAGCTGCTTGATGACGCAGGCGACGACTTCAGCCTGCCTGAAAACTAGTCCAGCTCGTAAACAGCCCGCAGAACCACCGGCTCCCACATCGGAGCCTCGAAGTACATCGACCAGAACACCTGGTCCTGAACGATGTCGTACTGGCCATTGTGTTCGACCAGAGTCCCTGGACCGCTCACAGCCGATAGGATCGACATCATCGGGCTGCTGTCGCCTTCCTCGCCTTCTGCTGGAGGCGCGGTCGGGTCGGCTGGCTGAACACCTTCGTTCCATCCCTCAGATTCGAGCAGTCCCTTGAAGAACGAACGGACGGCCTCCAAACGCTGGCTTCTGGGCGAATCGGGGAATTCCTCGGTCAGGACCTCCATCATCGATTCGCCGCCTGCAGCAGTCAGCTTTCTTGCGCCGCTGGATGGGTTGCTCAGCAGGCTTCCAAAAATCGGATCGGCTGGGCCGAACAGCTTGCGCCAAATCGCAAACTTGATCTGCTCCTTCAGCTTGTTGGTCTGATCAGCGCTCGCACTGAACGGCTTCAGTGCATCGTCGAGCAGCTCATCGGCATCCTCAGTCGGGTCCTCTTCGTCCTGAGGGCCATCCCAGACATAGGTTTCGGTGTAGGTGATACGACTGCCCTCTTTCACAGTTGTGACCGTGCAGATGACCTTGTGGCCTTCGCCATCGACCAGTTCGTAATCGAGAACATCGCCGCTGCCAGCTGCAATCTCTCGTCGGCCGGTCAGTTTGAGATTGCCCTCTTCATTTCCTTCCTCTGTCTCCCAGCCATCGCCGAGAAGTTTGATGAAGTCAGAGGGGCCTGGTGCCTCGGCCTCGGCCATCGGCATCTCGGGCATCGAAACCGACACGGTCCGCTTGACCGCACCAGATTCATCGATGATCGTAGCCGACTCGGTGGTCGCACAGCCGACGACAAAACAGGCCAGGCCGAGAAGGCCTGCAGCTTTCAGAGCGCGCATCTAGAGAGTCTATCCGCCGCCGCCCGACTGCTTGGGTGGCGCTGTCCAGATCGGTTTTCCGCCGGAACGGAACTCCAGTCCGTTCTTGGGATGCAGAACCGCTTCGGTCTTTCTGTCGCCAG
>JALGXY010000066.1 GCA_029824495.1 Fimbriimonadia bacterium | reverse complement strand
CAGAACTCTTTGATGCCACGCTCCATTTATCGCCATTCGAGACCGCTTTATCTGGAAAAACGAGGTCCTGGAATCCAACGGGAGTGATCGTCTGCACTTCCATCATCGTTGCGAACATGCCATCGACTTCCGGCTGATTTGTGACCTCAGTCTTGAGCATCTTGCCCGTGGTGTCGTATGACGTTGTAGTCTCCCGCCCGACCATCGAGGGGGCTTCTTGGCCGCCTGAGAGCATCTTCAGCTCCTCGGGCATGACGGTCTTTTCTTCCTTCAGTGTCTCGACGATCTTGATCTCCTTTGCTGAGACCGCAACCACCTTGTTTTCAACCAGAGATTCATTGGTGATCTCTGCACCATCGATAAAGCCAGGGATCGACATCGTAACGGTCGACTTAGACTGATACTTGAGCACCTGGTTCTTTGTGGGTGCGAAGGTGAGGGTAGTGGCTGGGGCAGCCACGGTTGACATCAGGGCTGCGACGCCCACGAGCGTTGAAATCATTGCTGTTCTTCTTCTCCGGCGGCTGGTCGTTGCCGCCAGAAGTGATTACGGCATGAAGTTGAGCAGCGTTCCTGGTCCCTCTGGTTTTTGGGCTGGTTGGACCACCTTGCCAAACGGACGCAGGTCGAGTTCTGCAGCTTTGATCCCTTTCGCAAGCTCGGAACTGACGGCAAACCAGCGTGGCTTTTCTTGAATCGTGATCCGAACAACGCTGCAGTCAAGATTGCCAAAAACCTTGAGCGCCTTTCCTGCTGGTGTTACGATGACTGCTGTATCCATAACCTCAAACTCCTCTGGCTCTTCCAACTCAAACAGCCATCCCATTCGCTCGCTTCTGTCCCCAGCTGTTCGCCAGACATAGTGGTGGGGATCAAACGCTGGCCACTCTGTCTTTGGCGAAAATGAAGGAGGGCCAAACGAGCCCCCAAAGGACCTCGAAGATACTGCAAAGGTTCGATGTTCGACTGGATCCACGTAGATGGTGTGGTTCGGGCCATAGGAGTCCGCAAACCTACAATTGACCTGCGACCTCAAAAAGTACCGTTCCTCATCAATGAAGGCTTGGACTCGCTCCGAATAGTCGGTTCGGTTTTCGACGTTTCCCATGTACCATTGCGGTGCGATTGAATAGCTGGGCCTAGACCAGTTTAGTATCTGACCATTGCCCAAACGAATGGCCGTCAGAATCGCAGCATCTAAATCCCGGTTCTTGTCTAAATGTTCTTGAGGCAGCCAAGCATCTTTCTGAATTCCCTTTTCTGCCAGTCTTCGATAGTAGTCGCTCGGCGGATTGCCCTCATTGAATCGGATGAGGCATTTGGTCAAGATATCAAACGTCACGTTCGGCGACTGAGGCCACTCAACGGGATACCCTTTAAACTCGATGTCCAGGTTTACGCTCAGACCGTCAATTTGGGCACCTCCTGATCTAATCGAATTCCCGGTTGTGGCCACACCTATGCCTCCTCCGAAGTTCTGAGTTGGCCACAGAGCATAGACCCATCCTTCTGGCAATCGAGAGTCCAAACACCTGCCCGCCCAACGGAGGACATCATTATAGGATGGGCGTGACACTGAGTCCGAAGGTTGAACCGAGAATCTGTCCACTAAGTCCGGACCGATGTGAAGTTGGGCGATCCTGCCATCAACAAATCGAGCCGATACACCGTCGGCGTACAGTGACTCGCCACGCCATTTTCCGTTATCTGCAGCCTCCTGTATCAGCTCACCGATCTGTTTTTTTCGATCCGAATCACAGTTGGCCAGCGCGATCTTCTTGATCTGGTCTACGCGTTCCAAGTGCAGCTTGAGCGGCACGCCATCAGGTGCGGAAAAATCCCACCGAGGATCCACCCATTGCATCACCGCAACGGTTGATGGATCGAACGCGATGTACGCCTTCGGCAGCCTTGACAAGGTGTTCTTGACCGTGCCCATGAGGGTGGTCTGAAGCCACTGATAGTCCGGGTTTCTCTCTGCAAGATAGACATCATCATCAGGACTCGAATAGCGAAGGTGCCTATAGAGGATGAACTTCTGCTTACCTTTAAGAGCCGTGTCTGTCCAGGCAGCAATGGTCTCCAAAGGTGGAATTCCCTGCTTCGGAGCCATAGGTTTTGCCAGGTCCCCCAGCAGAGATGGCGCCAGCTCAAATCGACTGACGTTCCCTGCCCAGACATACAGGAAGAAGCTGTCGCTCTCACAGGTCACCAGATAGCCTTGCCGCTCCCATTTGCCTTGGTTGGCGGCGGCGGAGATGTTGATCCCAATTTCGCTGGCCTGTGCCGGCTTGCAGTTGGCCAACGCTATCGCCTTCACCTGGTCGATGTAGCCCTGCTTCTGCTCAAGCGTCAGCTCAGGAGTCTGCCCCCAAGAAACGGTGGAGCCCAGTGCGAGCCCACATACAATAAGAGTCTTCCCCATTGCCCTCATACCCTTGGGACGCACCGCACTAGCGATGGTTACGCTCCTTTCTGATCTCCAAACGGGCTCAGGTCGACTTTGGCTTTCTGCAGAGCCTTGCGAAGGGTGTCGTTAGGTTTGAAAACCCTCTTGTCGCCCCGCACTTTCACGAACTCAAAATCCTTCGTGCCCGTGACGATCCGCATCTGGCCGTCGAGCGCCACAATAGACGCCTTGCGGGTGAATGCACGAGAAGAAGATTCCACCGGCACCAGCCAGCCTGGCTCGTCGTCGAGACTGCCTAAGACTCTCCAACCACACGCTTCTGGGAGCTTGACCCACTCATACTTCGGATCTGGTCCCGCGCCACCGAAGTACTGGATGGTGGGATCTGCGAAGAATGGAATCCGGTGTTCGATTACCGTCAATGGCTCCTTCGTTTCCCCAGATAAATACACGGTCAATTCATGGTTCTTGCCATCTCTCCCCCTTGCCCGGACAGAGACTCTATGGACAACAATAGCTTTGTTTGCGTCTGCCAATGCTCGCTCTTCGAGTGAAAACCTCTTGTATGGAGAACGAGATTTTGGAACCATCAACCCAAAACGGTCTCCCAGACCAATAGCGGAGATCCAGAAATCGTCAAATCTCATTACGGCTGACAACGATGGCAGGAACCTCCTGCCCTCTCCACTCATCTTCGGAAAGGCAGCCGTATTGGAAACAACTGCTGGCAGCTCCTTGAATCTGCCACGAAGGCCTACGATGCAGTATGAGTGTCTATCAATAGCAACCACGACCCCACCATGATTCAATAGAGGGAACCGCCCACAAATCAACGACAACTCCATTGCAAGAACTTCAGTATTTCTCCATCGAACTGGCATTTGGCTATCATCTAAGTATTGGATCCGCTCCCACGCGGCCCTCTGCACACCAGGCACCATTAAGTAGGGGCTGCCAAGCTCCCTGGCCATAACTTCCCATCCCGGCTCCAGGTCAAAATCAAGAATCCTCTCCCAGTCTAGATCTGCAGCCTGATCGATCAGTACCTGCCGCTCACGCACCCCATCTGCTCGCTTCGGCAACATCCATCCCAGGTCCAACTCTAACGATAGAATTTTGCCTTGGTAGTAGGAGACTCTTGTGTCATCACTTCTGAACAGCACGACCCCGTGAGGAGTGACAGACCAACCAGTACTTCTGTTAAGCAGGTCGTCGATCTTCTGATCAATTTCGAATCTGTCAGTATCATTGACAAATGTCAAAGCTATGGACTTTGTCGCAGCAGTGACTTCGCTTTTAAGGTCTGGAGCAATGATGTTTGCTGATCCATGTCCAGCAACTGCGCACAGCAAGAACTTCCCCAACGCTCCCAACATAACCCTGGGACGCGCGGACCTGAACAACCGTTACGATAACCGGCTCAGAAAAGACCGCGGAGCTGGCCGGTCGAGTCGCCGAGCTGCTCGCAGTCGACTCCGACCCAGTCGAGCATAGAGAGGAACAGGTTGTTCATCGGCGTCATCCTCGCAAACTTCATGTGCTGGCCAGTCTGGAGACGACCGCCAGCGTTGCCCGCCATCAAGATCGGGAGATCGAAGTGGTTGTGCCGGTTGCCGTCACTGATGCCGCCGCCGTAGACCACCATCGAGTTGTCGAGCAGTGTGCCGCCCTCCTCCTCTTCGATCGACTGCATCCGGTTCAAAATGTAGGCGAGCTGCTCGGCGTGATAGATGTCGATCTCTTTCTTCGCCTTGACTTTCGCGGCCTCGAGCCCGTGGTGTGAAACGTTGTGATGGCCATCTGAAACACCGATCTCTCGGTAGGGACGGTTGCTGCCCTCGTTGGCAAACATAAACGTTGAGATCCGAGTCATATCGGCCTGGAACGCCAGGATCATCATGTCGCCCATCAGCCGGATATGCTCGCCGCGATCTCGCGGTATGCCCTTCTTGGGCGGCTCAATTCCAGCCAGATCTGTCGGGATCTCGCCCTGTTCGGTCGCCTCGAGTCGGCGCTCGATCTCCCGAACGCTGGTCAGATACTCCTCCAGCTTGCGCTGGTCGCGCGCTCCGAGCGTGCCCTTCAGGTCGTTGGCGTCTTCGAGAACAAAATCGAGGATCGACTTACGCAGCTTCTTTCGCTTGGCCAAGGTCTGAGCTGCATCGGCTGCATCGCTGCCGCCAAAGAGTCGTTCAAACACCAGTCGGGGATTCACCTCTTTCGGCACAGGTGTGGTCGCGGTCTGCCAACTGATGGCGTTGCTGTAGGCGCACGAGTAGCCGCTG
>JALGXY010000065.1 GCA_029824495.1 Fimbriimonadia bacterium | reverse complement strand
TGGACAATGGTGATCCGCTCCTGGGTGACTTCGCCAAGGATTCTCACTGCCAAGCCCGGGCCGGGAAATGGCTCGCGATCGACCATTTCATCAGGAAGCCCCAGCTCTCGACCAACATTTCGCACCTCATCCTTAAAGAGCCAACGCAGCGGTTCAATAAGCTTAAGGTTCATCCAGTCGGGGAGGCCGCCAACGTTGTGGTGGGTTTTGATCGTAGAGGCCGTATCGGAGCCCGACTCGATGACGTCTGGGTAGAGGGTGCCTTGAGCCAGGAAGTCGCAGTTGTCGAGTTCGTTTGAGTGTTCTTCAAAAGCGACTACAAACTGCTCGCCGATAATCTTGCGCTTTCTTTCTGGATCTGTAACGCCTTTCAATTCTCTAAGAAAGCTCTCTTTGGCGTTGATCGCCACCAGATTGGGGTGGAGCTGCGACGAGAAAACGTCTATCACCTGCTCAGCCTCGTTCTTTCTCAGCAGGCCGTGGTCGATAAAGACGCAGGTGAGCTGATCACCGATCGCTTCGGTCAGCAGGGCAGCAGCGACGCTCGAATCGACTCCACCCGAGACCCCACAGAGCACCCTCTTGTCACCAACCTCCTTTCGAATCGCTTCGATCGAGTCCTGGATGAAGCTGCCCATGGTCCAGTCTCCTTGTAAGCCGGCTTTCTCGAACAGAAAAGAGTGAAGGAGGTTCTTGCCGTCAGGCGTGTGCGTGACTTCCGGGTGGAACTGCACGCCATACATCTTCATCTCGTCATTCTCGAATGCGGCGAAGGGGCAGCTTGCGGTGGTGGCGGTGATATGGAAGCCCTCTGGCACGGCATCAACCTGATCGCCGTGGCTCATCCAGACGTGAGGGTCGGACATCGTGGAGACCAGGGAGCCTGATTCGATCGATGTCAGCTCGCGATGACCGTATTCTTTATCCTGACTCCTGCTGACACTGCCGCCTTGACGGATCGTCATTAGCTGGAGCCCGTAGCAGATTCCGAGGGTGGGGATTCCTTTCAGGCCTGCAAAATCGATATCAGGAGCATTTTCCGAAAGAACGGACTGTGGCCCACCGCTGAGGATGACCGCCGCAGGATTGCGCTCTTTCAGGAACTGGTCGGCCTTTGTCCAGGGGACCATCTCTGCATAGCATCCGAGCTCTCTTGCTCGGCGCACAATGAGCTGAGTGTACTGTCCTCCAAAGTCGATTACGGCAACGAGCTGGTGCTCCATTGCTGGCAAGGATATCCCTTGTTGAAAACTGTGTGGAGAGAGATGCCTATTATTCGGCCGATGCCCTAGACCGAGCACTGCCCCTTAGGCGCATAATGATGACCCCAGATGGCCCGCAAAGATTTCGATTTTGAAAGGATGACCCCGCCTCACAGTTATGAGGCAGAAATGTCTGCGCTCGGCAGCATGATGATCTCCGAGCAGGCTTGTGATGGTCTCATTTTCAAGATGAAGGCTGAAGATTTCTATGCGCCTGCGCACAGGGAGATCTTTAAGGCGCTTTCTCAGGTGCGAATGGAGAATCGCCCGGTCGACCTGGTCACCGTCAGAACGGAACTCGAGCTGAGAGGCAAGCTGAAAGAGATCGGCGGCCCGGAGTACCTTCTCCAGATTTCAGAGACAGTTCCAACCGCAGCCAACGCAGAGCACTACAGCGACCTTGTCCTTGACCAGTCGACCCTGAGACGGCTCGAAATGGCGGGTCACACTCTGATCAAGCTCGCCAAAGACCAGGAGACCGATCTTGGCGAGAAACTCTCCGAAGCGGAAGATTCTGTCTATGACGTCGGCAAGCGCCGGATGGGCAAAGAGTTTGAGTCGGTCCGAGAACTCGCTCATGAGTTCTTCAAAGACGTTGACCGTCTCATGGAGACAGGCGAGCCGATTAAGGGGCTCATGTGTGGGTTCTCTGACCTCGACCGACTGACCGGTGGTTTCCGGCCAGGCACTCTCCTGATTCTGGCCGCGCGCCCTGCTATGGGCAAGACGTCGCTTGCGCTGAATATGGCGACCAATGTGGCGGTTCAGGAGAATGGCGGAGTCGCGATCTTCTCACTGGAGATGACCGGTGTCGATCTGGTCCAGAGGATGATCTCTACGATGGCTAAGGTCTCGATGGGGACCCTGAGGAAGCCGAACCTACACAACGACGACTACCAGGCCTTGGCAGACGCTGTTGAAGATATCTACCGCCTCCCCATTTTTATTGACGACAGCTCGGATATGACGACCGGTGCTATGCGGGCGAAGTGTCTACGTCTGAAATCCAAGCTCGAACAAGATGGCGGAAGTCTCAAGCTGGTTGTTGTCGATTACCTTCAGCTTATGCGCGGAATGGGCAAAGCCGAAAAACGCTATCAAGAGGTGGGGCAGATCGCTCGCGGCCTCAAGCAGCTCTCCAAGGATGTTGGTGTGCCGGTTGTCGCCTTGGCTCAGTTCAACCGAGCCGTCGAGTCTCGCGACAGCAAGCGGCCGACCCTTTCGGATCTCAGCGAATCAGGTTCGATTGAGGCAGAAGCCGACATGGTGATGTCGATCTATCGCGACAAATACTATCAAGAGAGATCGGACGAGGACGAGAATAAGCCATTTAATCCGGAAGAGGGTGAAGTTGCAGAACTCGGCATTCTCAAGCATCGTGCCGGTCCGACAGGCAAAGTTCTGCTCGCCTTTCAGCCAGCTCTCACCCGGTTTAGCCCGCTGGATGAGGACTCAAAGAACGAGTACCGAGAGATGCTGAAGGCTCGGCGTGCGAAGAGCGAGAGCTTTTAGCGTCCCGAACAGATTTTCGCCATCTTAAGCGCCATCTGCTCAATGGTCTCGCGTGCTGTATAGGCTGGCTCAAGTCCTTTCAGCTTAGAGTCAGCTGCTTCGAGCTCTTTGATACACCGGGCAAGCTGGGGAAGCTTAAGCCCTTGAGCGGACCTCTGCAGCCTCGACTGCAGCCACGGCGCCTGCTTGCTGATGTTCAGATCACTCGGCAGGTTCTCCAGCACCAGAGGCGATGGGTTATCGATAGGGCATCGATCATTGAGGCAGAGCCTCGCCTGCCAGATCAGCCGAAATTGGCGGTGAAGGAGCGGGAAGATTCTCGGAAACGCCTGCTCTTCGAGCTTGGAATGGCGATTCGTGAGGAGCTCAAGCTGCTGAAGGGTCTTTTTGGCCGAACCTTCTGCAATGGCATCGACAAGCGTGAATGCGCTGTATTCGATCTCCGGGGAGACGAGCGCCTTGATATCGGCCTCTCGGATTTCAGGACGGTCGCCGACATACAGAGCAAGCTTTTCAACTTCGACCAGGGCCAGATTGGCTTTGCCGCCGACCATCTCGGCAAGCCGGCTTGCGGCTGGGCGAGCGAGGCTCTTGCCTCTCTCCTTAGCGGCTGCGACAAGCCTGCCGATGATCTTTGAAGGGTCTGCTTCAAAGCTGTAGGCCACGCCGTCCGACTTCTCAGCGATTCGCCGCCAACTGCTGACAGCCGTCTCGAACCTCTGCTGTTTTCCTAGGTCGCCAAGCGGCTCCTCATCCGCCACCAGAATCACGCGGGCTGTATCTGGCAGCTTGGCTGCCTCAAGCACAAACGGGTGCTTGGCCGTAATGTTCTCGTCCCAGAATTTCTTCGGTGTGACTCGCCCAATATTGCGAACGACAACCACTCGATAGTCGGCAAGGAACGGGACCTGACAGGCTGCGCCCAGCCACTCTTGTGGTGGTCTTTGGTCAGCAGCGAACGACTCGAGGTCGAGGTCATCTGGGGTCAAACCTGCTGCAGAAATCAGCTCTTTCAACGACTCAAGAACGAGGCTGATGTCCTGGGAGCCCTTGGATCTTTGTTCCGGGGCTCCTAGAACGATCAGCCTGTTCTGGAGAGCTTTGTCAGCAGAGAATGCCACCGCTTTTATTATGAAGAGGTCGGCCGGGCATGTCGCAGGGTCTCGCGGAAACTCGCGACTCTTTCTCCCAGTTTCTTGATGCTCTCCTGATCTGGCTCTTCTGGGGCAAAGAAGGCAGAGTCGAAAGCTCCAGCAATTGCGTGCGCCTCGCCGGCATTGACATCGAGCGTGTCGCTGATGAACTTCGTGTATTCAGGCAGCGTGTGGCTGAATCGCTTTGGTTTGCCAGAGGTCTGTTCGAGGATCCGCTGGAACTTGCTGTGGTGACGCAGCAGCTCGCCGTGCTTCCGTGCTGTTCCGCCCATTCCCCGAAGGAATGATCGGCCGGCAAAAAAGACCAGCGGGACGATCAGCGCCAGGACAACAAACGCGATCCCGATGACTCGGAGCGCCTCGTCCGTAAGCTGGAAACCAGGATTCATGGTTGATCCAACCCCGAAGCCAGGAACCGCCTCTGCTCCTTCGGTCGGGTCAAACGGAATCCAGCCATAGCCTTCGAAGTAGATCTCTGCCCAAGCGTGATAGTCTTTGCTTCGGACCGTCGTAAAGCCGTTGGCATCAGCCGGACCTGGCGTGATCAGATAGCCGAGCACGAACCGGGCCGGCAGATCAACGGATCTGGCCATATTCACCATCGTCGTGGCGAACAGATCGCAGTAGCCCTCTTTGCTTTCGAAAAGGAAGAAGGCAGAGGCATCATTGTCCTTGGGGACAGCATCCGCTGAGAGATTGTATTTGACCCTGGAATCGCCGGCGACAGAAAGGGCGAGACTCCGGACACGAGGATCGATCCCATCTTTGTTCAGAGAGGCTCGCTCGCGATCGACATCGATCTGTGCCAGCACGTTTTTGGGAATGTTGGCAGTGCGCGGCATCGTTGCCACCGCTTTGACCGCGTCTTTGATGCTGACGTTGGTTGAAATGACCTCGCCGGTTCCTCTGAACACCAGGTCATCCTGCGGCGTGATCACCTCGGAGATAGGTCCAGGACTCAGGATCGTCTTCGGGTCCGGTCAACATCGGGTCATCGCTGCTGCGAGAAGCGTTGATCTCAGCGTTGTCCTCATGCAGGGTGACCGTTGTTGCAGACCAGCCTCGGCCTGTGTATTGGGAAAGAGCTGTGTCTCGACGCAGGTAGTTGAACCCGTTGCCTTTAACTTTGAACAGCGGATCATCAGTGGCTCTGGTCGGACCACGCCCGACGAAGTAGCCGGTCTGCTGAGAGGAGCCAGATCGTGCAGAGAGCGGGGTCGTGTTTGTGGGCAGAGAGACCTTGATGTTTCCGGCCACGTTGCGGACCGACTCTTTGAATGCTGGTGCGCCTACCATGCTGACAAGCACCACAAGGAAGCCGGAGGCCAACGCCCATTCTGGGCCTGCCATCCACTTCCAAGGGCCACGCCAGAGCAGATCAACATCAACCTGACCAGCCCGCTCGGCTCGCTTCATCATGCCGCGCTGATGGACCCTCGCATAGAGAACGCCTGTCGAAATCAAAAAGGCGAAGAAGAGGGCAGTGCCGTAGTAGTAGGTGTCGAACGTACCGACAAGACCGAACAGGGCGATTGAAGGCAGGCTCAAGAAGAGCAATGTCTGATCTCGCCACGAGAAGACCGAGCAGAAGATCAGCATCCAGCAGAGCGATGCGGCCGCCATCAGCCGGAAGGGAAAACCGCCTTCAGGCAGGGCTGCGTTGAGAGGGAAGACCAGAATCCAACAGGCGATTGCCAGAATTGTCCAGAAAGTGATATCGAATCGGGCGATCTTCTTTCCGCGGGTCGCTTTGCCCAAAAGAAAGCCTAGACCTGTCGCTAGTGTGACGAGGACGGCCAAGAAGGCCGCGAGATTGGGATAGCCGACGCTCATGCCGACCGAGTAGGTCGACAGGACTGCACCGAGTCCAGCCAGGATGTAGTCGAGAATGCTGAGCTGAGGTGGGATGCGGGTCATTGATAGGTCTCCACTTTAGGCATTGGAATGACCTGTGCCCCGGCTGCTTCGAGCTGGGCAAGGTAGACAGGATCGGCAGCTGATCGGGCGCTGTTGGCCTTCGCATTAGTGAAGAAATCGGCAGCGTCGTAGACCAGACAGACGAAGTGGATATGCTGCATCGTGAGAATCCGCTGGGGAAGCGACTCGTCTCTTGCGCCGACGAATACTACGACCGTGTCGCCTTGATGAAATCGTCTTTCCATCAGCGCGATCTCATCTCCGATGTTGTCGAGCGAATCGGCCTGTATATCTGTGAGGACCTCTCGAATC
>JALGXY010000064.1 GCA_029824495.1 Fimbriimonadia bacterium | reverse complement strand
CAGGGCGTCGATTCAGAAAAAGCTGCCTTCGAAGCGGCTCAAGCTCAATTGAACGAGGTCAATCCGAATCTCAAATTGCCTGAGCCCCCCGAATTCACGCCAGATGAGCTGTCAGACAATATTGGCAAGAAGTTTCCCGACGTCGAGCTCAATATGGTTGACGGAAGCACCATCAGCACTTCAGACTTTCAGGCCGATGTCACCGTTCTCCACTTCTGGGCAAGCTGGAATCAGATCTGCGAGAATTCGATGAAGTTTCTCGACCAGGTGGAGCACGGCTCCTCTGATCTGATCATCGATGTCATCGGTCTGAATTTGAACGAGAAAGATGAGAACGGGGACCGGATTACGACGCCGGACAACGCGATCGCTTTTCAGGAGCGGATCGGGACGAATCTGCCTTCTGCCTATGGCTGCAAGAACGTCTTTGACATGCTGAGCGCGTACATCATCCCGACGATCGTCATCGTTGATCACGAAGGGATCATTCTTGACATCCAGTCTGGATTCAACGAGGCGCTGGTGCGGCAGTCGCTTGCAGATGCCTTAGGCATCGAGGCTCCCTGACCAACCCAAATCAGCAGACAAAAACAGCCTGACCGAGAATTGCTTGGTCAGGCTGTTCTGCTCAAGTCTGTTCTGTTTAGAGCTCCATCCAGTGAACAGCGTTGTCGCCGTTCAGAGTCTGAATGTAGTTGATCTGCCCGTCGTGGTACATCATGTGTCCCACGCACATATTGGCAAGCCCGCCTTTGGTGATCGGCTCACCCCACGGAGCCATAACCTGCGCGCCCAAATCCTCGTCCGACAGGCCTCGAATTGCTTCAGCGAGTTCGGCGGTGTTCGCATCCATCATGGCAACGGCCTCCTCTCGTGTGGTGAATGAATCGAGGAGTTTTGCGAATGCCGACTCATCGCCCATCGGAGCCTCTTCGCCCTTCAGGATCTTTGCGCAAGCGCCGTTAAAGAAGCCGACCTCCGCGGTCATGTTGAGCGGTGATCTGCCCACGCCCATCTTCTTTTCAACAAGCTGTTCGTCGTTCATGTGCTTCAGATCGACTTTGTACATGGCCAGGCACTGCTCGAGCCCGCCAGCAATCATTTCAGATGAATTCATGTTTTCGTTTCCTCCCGCCTCTGCCATCAGCGTTGACGGTCCAACAATTC
The DNA here is from genome assembly GCA_029824495.1 of Fimbriimonadia bacterium. GTDB lineage: Bacteria > Armatimonadota > Fimbriimonadia > Fimbriimonadales > Fimbriimonadaceae > JALGXY01. The sequence continues at coordinate 5,671 of JALGXY010000064.1, read as the reverse complement.
TACGCACCTCTGATGCGTGGCGATCCACAACCTTTTGCTTTTTTGCTCCTTGCGCTCCTCTGGTCTTTCTGTTTTGAGGTCTGATACTCTCGCTGCTGCCCCACCCTTGTCCCTCCACCCCCTAGCCCCCTCCTCCCTTTCGCTTCGCAAAAAGGAGGTGGGGGAATTCGGTTCCGCGTCCTCCATGTTCGACCAACCAAAACCACAACACCAGAGACCATAATCTCTGCATGTCGATTGTCAAAGCGGCCTGCGTGCAGGCAGCACCAGTTTTTCTCGATCGCAAAGCGAGCACAGAGAAGGCATGCCGTCTGATTCAAGAGGCCGCAGATTCCGGTGCAGAGATCGTGGCGTTCAGTGAGGCGTTCATCGCCGGCTATCCGATCTGGGTCTGGACAGAAGTTCAGGCTGACTACGGCCAGATCCCTGAGCTCTACGGCAGACTTCTCGATCAGGCGGTCGCACTTGACAGCCCCACGGTTGACACGCTGAAAGAGTGCGCTGCGGACAACAAGATCACCGTCAGCATCGGCATCAACGAAATCAACCAAGAAGCGAGCGGCGGAAGTCTCTTCAACTCAAACCTGATGATCGACAATCAGGGTGAAGTTATCGCCTGCCACCGCAAACTGATGCCGACTGGACCAGAGAGGCTTTTCTGGTCACAAGGCGACGGATCTACTCTCGGCCCGTGGGATTCCAACGTCGGAAAACTAGGCTGCCTGATCTGCTGGGAAAACTACATGCCTCTCGCCCGATACTCTCAGATCGCCGGCGGAGCACAGATCATTCTCGCTCCGACCTATGATGAGGGAGATCGCTGGAACTCGACCATCAAGCACTCTTCAATGGAGTCGAAGGCGTTCTTTATCAGCCCCACGGTCTGCTTCAAGGTCGGCGACATTCCGGATTCCTTGAAGTCAGTCCGAGATGCTTACGGCACAGACCCTGAAGCGTGGGCAAAACCTGGTGGATCGCTGATTACGGGACCTGCTGGCGAAGTGCTCGCCGGCCCCTTAGAGAGCGAAGAAGGAATCATCTACGCCGACCTCGATTTCATGGACCTTAAGAAGACCCGCTGGAACCTGGATGCTGGCGGCCACTATTCCCGCCCAGACGTGCTCAGCTTGAACATTGACAGGCGAGCCAAAAAGCAGGCGATCTCAACTGAAGGTTGATCATGAACAGAAGGACTTTCCTGCAGAACGCTGGAGCCGTTGCCGGCTACTCGCTGATGGTGGACGCCACCAGCTTCGGCATCGGTAAAACGCTCAAATCCGGAGCGGTTCCTAAAGGCGACGTCCAAGCTGGGGCCGAAGAGCACATGACTCGTCACCAGCTCCAGACCGATGTCTGTGTTGCCGGCGGTGGAATGGCAGGAGTCTGCGCGGCTTTGAGTGCTGCCCGAAACGGGAGCAGAGTGGTTCTGATCCAAGACCGATCCCGGCTCGGTGGCAATGCAAGCAGTGAGATCAAAATGCACATCGTTGGCGCTGATCAGCATGGAGCCAGGGCTGGCTGGCGCGAAGGTGGGCTGATCGAAGAGATCAGAGTCGAAGATGCCGTGCAGAACCCCCACAGAGCCTGGGAGCTGTTCGATCTCATGCTCTACGACAAGGTGATCAGCGAACCGAATATCACCCTGCTGCTGGACACCTCCGTCTTTCGAGCACACACGACCGATGACCGAATCTCGAGCATTGAAGCTCGGTGCGATAAGACCGAGCGGATCTATGTGATCGAAGCACATGTCTACTGCGACTGCACAGGCGACAGCAGACTGGCCCTTGAATCCGGTGCTGAGTTCCGACGTGGACGAGAAGGCCAGGACGAATATGGGGAATCGCTGGCAGAGAAAGAAGGAGACATGTCTTCACAGGGATCGAGCATCCTCTTTACGGCAAGGAAGCACAACAAACCGATGCCATACAAGGCGCCGAAGTGGGCTCGCAAAGTCACCAAAGAGATGCTCAAACATCGCGGTGTCGGCGGTGGGTCGTACGAGTACGGCTTTTGGTGGATTGAGCTCGGCGGCGACGGCGACACGATTGACGAAAACGAGCAGATCCGATTTGAGCTGTTGGCGGTCGTCCTCGGGGTCTGGGACTACATCAAGAACTCTGGCGATAAGAAGGACTCAGCCAACTGGGCTCTAGAGACCGTCGGCATGATTCCGGGCAAGCGGGAGAGTCGTCGGATCTACGGCGATCACGTTCAGACTCAGACAGATCTAGAATCCGGCTGGAACCTGCGCGACGACGGTGTTTCGATCGGCGGCTGGGCGTTTGATGAGCATCCTCCTGGCGGCTTCAACGACTTTGACACGCCTCCTTTCCGAAGCGTCAAGATGAAAGACCCGTACAACATCGGGCTCGAGGCGCTGTACAGCCGAAACGTCGCGAATCTGATGATGGCAGGGCGGAACATCTCAAACAGTCATGTGGCGTTCACGTCGACTCGAGTTATGGCGACATGCGCCTGCACCGGCCAGGCCGTTGGAACCGCTGCGCACCTTGCGGCAGCGAACTCAGTAACGCCAAGGCAGGTCCGGCAGGATCACATGGGGGAGCTTCAGCAGCTTCTCCTTAAACAGGATCAGACCATCCGCAACGTGGTGAATCAGGACTCTGATGATCTCGCTCGGAAGGCAACTGCGGACTCCTCTGGCTCAGATGTCGAAGGAGGAGGCCATGACAAACTGCTCGATGGTCATAACCGGCACGTACCAGGAACAGGCCTCGACGGCCTGCATGCTTGGATGGGGAAAATGCACGGATATGGGGCCTGGATCGCCCTTAATTGGGCTGAAGCTGTCGATGTCAAAACGGTTCAGATCACCTTTGATACTGGGTTCCACAGAGAATTGACCTTATCAGCATCAAACTGGGTTACCAACGGTATGGTGCGTGGCCCACAGCCCGAGACTGTCAAACATTATCGGCTGATCGGGGTACTGCCAGACGGCTCTGAGGAGACTCTCGTTGAGGTGGTCGACAACTATGAACGAGTCCGGCATCATTCTGTGGGCGGCCGGTTTAAGTCGGTGCGGCTGCATGTGTTGGAGACTCACGGGGCGAAGACGGCAAACGTGTTCGAAATCCGGGTGTATTGACCTCCCCACTTCCTTTCCATCCCTCAGCCCCTTGGGGTAGAGGGATTAAGGTGAGGGGCAGTTGACTCCCCTTCCTTCTTCGCAGGGAGGAAGGGGCTGGGGGATGGAGGGTCGAATCGTAAAACTCAGGTGAACCAGAGACCCCCCTCCCTTGTCCCTCCCCCCTGCAAAGCAAGGGGGAGGGGATAATCTCAAACTCTGTGGTGCGGACGTTCCCATATGCATCCAGAACCTCCACCCCCTACCCCCCTCCTCCATTTCGCTTCGCAATAATGGAAGAGGGGGGATATTCCCTCTCCCCAAGCTTGGGGAAAGGGTTAGGGTGAGGGGGTCAACGATCAAGTTTTAGCCCGACCTCCCCAATGGCTCCCTTAAGTTCATTCATGATGGAGCAAACACCACGTTTGCCTATGACCTCGAAGAGGAGATCAGCTCAGCACCCCCATTTCACTCTAGCCGAGTACTGATTCGGCTTCATGGCACAGCGTTTCAGTCGGATCTCGCTGTCAGAAGTGAACTCGCCTGGCTCGAATCCCTCACTCAATCAGGTTTTGCCGTTCCTGCTCCTGTGCATTCAAGAAACGGTGACCTGCTTACTAAATCAGATGGCAGAACCTGCACCGTCATGCAGTGGATCAACGGCAGGCGCTCTCAGATGCCCGGCAGGAGCAGACTAGAAAAAACCGGTGCTCTCATGGCGCGGCTCCACCTTCACGCCGACTCTTGGGCCAGGCCATCCTGGTTTGTGCGGCAAGCCTGGACACAGGATGAGTTTTTTGGACCGACAAAGCTCTTCAAGACTCCGATTGAGACCCTCTGGTCAAAGCTCCCAATGGATCTTGTCGCTCCAGCCAGGATGATCGAGCCTCTCACTCGTAAGCTGTACCCATATGAGCCAGGAGACAGAGACTTCGGGCTGCTGCACGGGGATCTCCACTCCTGGAACACGCTGCAGCTCAATGGCGCCGTCTATCCGATCGATTTCGACGACTGCGGCGACGGATACAGAATCATGGACATGGCGAATGCTCTTGAGCCAAACCTCGATTCCGAACGCCTTCCTCAACACGCAGCCAGCTTCATCAAAGGGTATCGACGAATCCGCGAATTCCCCGATTCTGAGTGGCGGAACATCGGCCTCGCCATGGCATCACGAGCGGTCTCAAACGCCTTTTGGGTGCTCGACATGGCCGAGCAGATCGAGCTCTATAAAGAGAAGGCACCGAAGTGGCTCGCATCAACAAAGGGCCAGGTCGAGAATGCGCTAAACCTGCATTCAGCCTAGCAGATGCAGTCTGGTTCTAGTTCGATGGAGGCAAAATCGAAAGACCGCCTTCTCCTCTCGTAAGCATCTGCATCACAACGCTGACAAGCTGAAACTCCTTGCGCCGGGACTCGAGTTTTGAGGACACGTCTGAGGGAAGCTGTGTAACTAGAATTGATGCCGACCCGGCCGCATAAGTGTCTTCGCTCAATACGCTGACAAAGTGGTGTCCCGCAGTGAGCTGAAAGACGAATCGCACCTCTTGCCTGCTGCCGACAAAAACCTTGTCAAGGTTCGGAAACCTTCCACCAAGTTCTGTGCCTCTGACCGACTCGGCCATGTGAAGGTACATCGCCAGCTCATCGAGACTCGATCTGCCGAAGCGATCGGCAAACCCAGGCTCACCTGAGTCGGCTTGAAACGACAGAGATTCGCCAATATCGACTTGAATATATCCTTTGGAATCGAATCCAGAACCGTAGACTACTGTCGATTCGGCCGACTCTCGGTTCTCAAGGCCTGATTGGCGTTTGACATAGTCAGCCAGGCTGAGCGAATCATCAGAGCCTGAACCCATTCCCTCCCTAAGGTTTGTGTCTTTCCCATAGGCCATCTCACCGACAACACTCATAGCGCCAGAGCCGAGCTCTGTCAGGGGCAGGCGGCCTCCGCCCAAAGCTGTCTGCTGCTGTCTGCCGTTGAGCTCACCAAACAGCCTCATCAACTGCCATGAGGCCTCCGCAGCACTCAGGCTCTTTCCAAAAATGCTGGGCACTAGCGACCGGCTCATTGAGACGATCAGCCCATTGTAGAGACCCATCGGGTTCCTCATCGCAAGAGCCGCACGTGAGACGAGGCCAAGGTATCCGCTCTTGGATTGAAGGGTCAGCACTTCTTTGATCGAATTCCGATCTGCATGTATCTTACGTGATCGCTCAGGCCAGGCTGGCCGGGCAATCATCCATCCCGACTCAGTCTTTACCTCACTTGAATCCTTGTAGGATTCGAGAAACAGTCTAGGTGTGCGGAAGTCTTTGATCCACATTGCCTGATCTGGAATGCAGGCCACGAGGTTTACATCATAGGCATCTGCTGTCTTGATCAGGTTCTCACCGACGTAGTGCGCCAGGGGGTCTCGCTCTTCAAAGTTCTTGTAGAGCTCCATTACTGAATCCGTCTCTTGTTGACTCAGCCCACCAAAGGCGTGGATGCCTCTCGCCGCAAGAAGGGCGGTCTGTGACATTCGAAGCGGTGCATCCTGTGCTGTCGCTGGGCCGGTTGAAGAATCACTGGCT
>JALGXY010000063.1 GCA_029824495.1 Fimbriimonadia bacterium | reverse complement strand
GGGGCCAAGGTCACGAGCGACTGGGTCGGACTCATTTCAGCCTTTGCGATGAAGGTGAAGTGGCGTCAAGAGGATGTCTGGAATGACGAAGAACGCCGGTGTGATTACCGGCAGGTCAAAGGTGACTTTGACGAGATGGCCGGTTCATGGGAGTTCATCGAAGAGGATGGCGGCACCAAGTTTGTCAGCCGCATGGACTATGTCTACAAGGTGCCAGGTCTAGGGCCGCTGGTCGCTAAAGTTGTCCACGGTCTGGTGACCAAGAACGTTGAGAGCGCCATGGCGGCCATCAAAGACAGAGCTGAAAGCCAGAGCGCCTAAGACTCGTCGGAGGCCTCTTCGGTCTCTTCCTCAGGCGCCGAGTCGCCGGATCCACCGTCGATCCGCTCCTGGTCCTGCCTGGTTCGTCCTTCTGGCTCTTGTGGCCCACAGCCGACGAGGCCGACCATCATCAATACGAGCGCTAAGAGAACTGAAAGTTTCATTGAAGGCGATTATAGACGGATCAGAAAGCCGGCCCGAGGGATCCAGCATCGAATGAGGGCGTTTTGATCTCTACGATCCGCCACTTTGGAGTCGGAATGATCAGCCATTTTGTGCCTGTCTCCTTCGCCAGCCTGATCTCAACACCGTTCAGGTTGAACTTGGGTCCGAGCCCACCCGCCATGCCGAGCTCGATGTCGGCTAGAACGTTTGCCTCATCCTCTTCGATCGTCGTCCTCAGGTCAAGAAAGTCGATCGAGGGGTGCGATGTTTTGATGAACTCAGCCACCTCAGATCGGTCCGACACAGGCCGGCCGTTGTAGGTGATCGTCCTGCTCAAGGCGTCGAGAACTCCTCCGGGCTGACCAGCTTCGCTGGCGTCTGCAGACTGCTGCAGCACCTCGAGAATCATCTCTTCATCTGTCGGGCCGTTGAAGAGCGGAAAGATGATCACGCCGATCAGAATCAGTCCGCCGAAAATCAGTGCCAGCTTCTTGCCCATGCTCATATAACGCCTCTCGTTTCGAATCTGCTCATGGTCCCGTCAGACTTCGAATCTGCTCGACATCGATCGCGATTTGAGCCTTAAGATCATCGACTGAAGGGAAGATCTGCTCTTCTCTGACGAATTTCACCAGCTCCAAGTCGACACTTGTTCCATATAGGTTTTCAGCAGGGAAGTCTAACAGATAAGCCTCAATAGAAGTTCTGGTTCCGCCAACGGCAGGGTTTGTTCCGATTGAAACTGCCGCCGAGAATCGGCCAAGACTGGTCTCGGCAAAACCGGCGTAGACACCGAATCGTGGAAGTATCGTTTGACTCATTCGCTGCAGATTCAGCGTCGGATATCCGATCGTCCTTCCCAGCTTTTTGCCGGCGGCGACTGCGCCCCGTATGGCAAATGGCCGTCCGAGCATCGTCGTGACAGCCGACATATCACCATCAGAAACTGCTCGCCTGATCGAGGTGCTGCTCACCTTCTGGTCGCCTGCAAAGACCGGCTGAATCGAGTCGCAGGAGCATCGTCTGCTCAGCCAGGCCGCCGTGCCTTCTCGTCCCTTGCCAAACGCAAAATCATAGCCCACCACAACAGCTGCAGCCCGAAGGCGCTCTACAAGTATCGACTCATAGAATTCGCCAGCCGTCATCTCGGCCATGGACTGATCAAAGGGGAGCACCAGAACCCCGGACACGCCAGTGCGGCTGATCTGATCAAGGTTCTGAGAAAGTGAATTGAGCGGTGTTGGCGCAGCCTCTGGCCTGAGAGTTTCAAGTGGATGGCGATCGAACGTCACTACAATGCTGGGGCACTCTTCTTTGATGCCTTTGTTGACTGCCGCCTGAATCAGTGCTTGGTGGCCAAGGTGGATGCCATCAAACGTTCCGATTGTGACGATTGAACTCGACCAATCTGGCTCTAGCTTATCGAGGCCGAACTGAACCTGCATTCGCTCCCGCATTCTACGCCTGCCGGTCCTTGCTCTGCTGGACTTTCATAAAGACGACGAGCATCAAGACCTGCCCCAGATAGACGAGGCCGATCAGGCTGGTCTGCCCCCAAATCGATGTGATGCCCTCGGTTACCGGTGCACTGACAATGGACCAGCCAGCGACTCCGTAGCTCAGGCGAGCGATGACCATGAACACGGCCCAAATCAGGGGGATCGTGATGGGCTGAGGCATTCTCAACCTTCCGCCAGAGAACAGATCTGGAGCAGCCAGCGTTGCCAAGACCAGGCAGAGAGTAGCGATGCTCGGTTCTAGACCGGCGGCAGAGTAGTCGACCAGGGAAGCTGCACCAAGGCTCTTTGCCTGAGAGATTCCAACGCCGAGCGCGAAAACATAGAGGAGAGTGATGACCCAGACCGCATATGACCAGACGCTGCGGACCTTAGTAAACCAGCGAACGATCGGGCCAGCTGCGCTCACGGCTGCTCGTCAGGTTTGGACGGAGCAGATTCGTCTTCGTTGATCTGCTCGAAAATCTCTTTTCGATGCACGGCCACGTCGCGAGGAGCCTTGATGCCGAGTCGCACCTGTTCCCCCCTAACCTCCAGAACAACAACTTCGATGCCATCACCGATAACGATGCTCTGATTGACCTTTCGTGTCAAAACCAGCATGTATGCAAGCCTTCCATGGCTTCACCTGGCAAGCAGGCAAGCGGATTCAATTATAGACCATCCGGCTGTTTATGCAGCCGGAGTGGATCGAGAGGGAGTCTGTTCACGGTTTGGAACGATAGCAACGTGAGAGGTCTCTTCCTGAGCTGCGGTTGCCATAACCTGGTTTTTAAGACTGGTTGCGCGGACTTGACGGCCCACGACGATCACCTGGTTTGCCTTGGCAAGCAGTGTGATTCGCTGCTCCTTTGAGAGATGCTGTGCGGCAGCCTGAACGGTCTGTTCGCAGTCGAACTCTCGTGCCAATGAATGAACACACTCAGTCGATTGAGTGTCGAGAAGGCGCAGCTTCTGCTGGCCTGCTTCAATAGCGGCATCAACCTTCTCCAGCCCTTCAGAACGACCGAGCGTCATCGCTGCGTTCTTTTCGAACAGGTCTGTCAGGTGTGTTCGAGCTTCGCTCAGCCATTCTGTCCAGAGTGATTCGAGTTTCTGTGCCGTTTTGTTCATCGCTTGTCTCCGCAGCCGCTCATCCATGCGGGCCACTTTTATTCGTATCGGCATAAATACGAGTCTCCTTAGGGTCTTTTTTGAGAGCCCTAATCCTTTTGCTATTCCACACCGTAAGTAAAAACAACTATGAAGCTGCAGCGCCACCAGAAACAGCTCCTTGCAGCGGGCGGAGCCTCGGCCGTCTTTTGGGCAGTGCCCTATGCGGCTCCTGTCCTCTACCCGCTGGCTCTGCTGAATACACATATCCATGAGCTCTGCCACGCCCTGCTCGGTGTAGGCACTGGCGGCAGAATCGACCACATTTTGGTGAACGCAGATACGAGCGGTGTGACCCCAATCACAGGCGGCAACCTATTTCTTGCTGCCTCCGCAGGTTATGTCGGCAGCGCCATTGTTGGCGGGATCATGATCGCCGGCTCCCGAACACCTAAGGGTGCGCAGAAGATGTTGTGGGCTGCCTGCGGGTTCCTCGCCTTGTCGATGATCCTCTACGTGCGTGGCGACGGCGTGGGCATCGCCTCAGGCATCATCTGGGCGGGCTTGTTTGGGCTGATGGCGCACAAGCTGAAGGATGACTGGAAGACCTTGGCTGGGCAGTTCTTCGGCCTCCAGCTCTGCCTCACCTCTGTGACAGCATTTGCAGCTCTCTTTGTCATCAACTCTCGTGGGGGTCACTCCGACGCTATGATTCTCGAGGACATGACCGGTGTTCCCGGAGTGGTCTGGGCGTCAGGCTGGCTGCTCGCTTCTCTGGCTGCCATCTATTTTGCCCTCCGGAGGGCCTGGACGATCGGCAGGAAGAACGAGTCTGCCCGGTAGACTCGCACCCTCGTGCTGGCCAAACTCTTAGAGATCACCAAGAAGTTCGAGGGCATCGAGCAGCAGCTCATGGACCCTGCTGTTTCTTCTGACCCCAAGAAGCTCCAGCGCCTGGGCAAATCACGCGCAAGTCTAGAGCCCTTGGTTGAAAAGATCCGCGAGTACGAAAGCGTAATCGAAGGCATTGCCGAAGCAGAAGAGTGCCTCAATGACGCCGAAATGAAGGAGATGGCCCATGAAGAGCTGGAGCTCCTGAAGCCCAAAAAACTTGAAATCGAAGAGGATCTTAAACTGATGCTCCTGCCAAAGGATCCCAACGATGATCGCAGCGTCATCATCGAGATTCGACCGGCAGCTGGCGGTGATGAGGCCGGTCTGTTTGTGGGCGATCTATTCCGCATGTACGGCCGATATGCAGAGCGGCGAGGCTGGAAGGCAGAGCTGATTGAGGAGCAGAGAACCGGTGTTGGCGGCTACTCACGGGTGATCTTCAAAATCAATGCTGACGGGGCGTTCAGCCAGCTCAAGCATGAGAGCGGCGTTCACCGTGTCCAGCGGGTTCCGGCCACCGAATCTGGCGGCCGAATTCACACATCTACCATCACCGTTGCAGTCATGCCGGAAGCGGATGAAGTCGACGTCCAGATCAACGACAAGGATCTTGAGATCAGCTCATTCCGCTCCAGTTCTGCTGGCGGCCAGCACATGCAGAAGAACGACACGGCTGTCCGCATCATTCATAAACCGACCGGTGAAGTTGTGACCTGTCA
>JALGXY010000062.1 GCA_029824495.1 Fimbriimonadia bacterium | reverse complement strand
CACCGGCACGACCGAAGTCCATGCCCTCAACGGTGTTGATCTGATTCTCAATCGTGGTGAGTTTGTGGTCATTCTCGGCCCCAGCGGCTGTGGAAAATCGACCCTGCTCAATGTGACAGGAGGGCTCGATTCCCCGACCAGAGGCACCGTGAAGATCGATGGGAACAACATCGCTGACCTAAGCGACGGGCTGCTCACACGATTTCGGAGAACCAAGATCGGCTTCGTGTTTCAGTTTTTCAACCTCGTGCCCACATTGACTGCAGAAGAGAATGTTCAGCTGGCGGCTGAGCTGGTCGACAATCCTCGTGACCCTAAAGGCGTGCTGCAGGAAGTCGGTCTAGATGATCGAAGCCACCACGCGCCAGATCAGCTCTCTGGCGGCGAACAGCAGAGAGTCGCCATAGCGCGCGCCCTGGTGAAAAACCCACCGATTCTCCTCTGCGATGAACCGACCGGCGAGCTCGACATCGAGACAGGCCGAATGATCCTCGCACTGCTGCGCCGCATCACGCGAGAGCAGAATCAGACTGGCATGCTGGTGACGCACAACAGCTCTATAGCCAAGATGGCCGATCGTGTGCTGCGACTTCGTGACGGCAAGATCGTTTCTGATGAGATGGTAGCTGATCCACTCAGCCCAGAAGAGATCGAGTGGTGAGATGAGCGCACTCAGCAAGAAACTGCTTCGAGATCTCTGGCAGATGCGCTGGCAGTATCTTGCTGTTGGAGCGATGATCGCTCTAGGAGTCGCCCTCTACTGCGCCTCAACAATGGGCTACCGCAATCTCGATGCGTCATACGAGTCCTCCTATGAGCTCCTGAAATTTGAAGATCTTGGCGTCACGTTTCAGCCTTCTCCTCAACGTGTGGTGAAGCAGCTTGAGGAGATTCCTGGAGTCGCTGCGGTTGAGGGGCGGCTTGTCAAGGACGTGATGATCGGCCTGCCGGACCGTCACTCGAGAAAAGTAGTCGGACGCATGATCTCGCTCCCTGCCGACAGAGTTCCGACTGTCAATCAGCTCAAGCTGACAGCAGGCAGAGAAGTCAGCGGCAGCCGTCGTGAAGTTCTGCTTGAGAAGTCGTTTGCGGATGCCAATGGTCTGGCCGTCGGCGACCGCCTGTCGATCAACGAGGGCACAACAAGCGTCGAGTTCACCATCGCTGGGATCGTGATTTCGCCCGAGTACGTCTATGTCGTGCGTTCAAAGCAGGACGTCATGCCGGCCAAAGAGACGTTTGGAGTGATGTTCCTCAGCGAGGACGTTCTGGGTCCGCTTGACGCTCGTTCCGGCCTGATCAATGAGGTGCGGCTGCGACTCTTACCTGATGCGGATCCGGCCAAGATTTCGAGAGAGATTGAACTTCGGCTCCAGGCCCACAATCCTGACCAGCCAACTCTGCGGGAGGATCAGCCAAGTCATCAGCTTCTGCAGCAGGACGTCGACGGCTTCCGTGTCTATGCGGTGCTGTTCCCGCTCCTCTTCTTCTCTGTCTCTGCGCTCACGGTCTACACACTGTTGACCAGAACCATCCACCTCGAACGCGGGATCATCGGCCTGCTGCGAGCGCTCGGCTACTCACGGGGACGAGTCGTGCTTCACTTTTTGTCCGTTGCCCTGACTGTCGGTCTGATAGGGGGAACAGGTGGGGCGGTGCTAGGCGTCTGGATGGGTCAGGCTCTAACCGATTGGTATCTAACCTTTGTCTCGGTTGGCACAACGGTCTACGAATCGGCCTATACGGTTGGTGCATCTGGCCTCCTGATCGCTGCCATGGTCTCGGTTGCAGCAGGCTTCCTGCCGGCTCTTAGGGCCTCCAAGATCGGACCTGCCGAGGCGATGCGAAACTCTGGCGCCAGACTCGGCAAGATCGTTGCACTTGATCGCCTGATGCCTCGCCTTAAACTCATCTGGCGCATACCGCTTCGAAACATCTTTCGACAGACTAAACGATCGCTCTCAACGCTGTTTGGGATTGTGGCCGGAATTGCCCTTATCATGACTGGTCAGGGCATGCTCGATTCGACAAACGAGATCATGGATTCGATCGCCGGCAGCATGTTCGGAGACGATCTTAGACTGGAGTTCCTGGAGGCTCAGGACGGCGATATCGTTGACCGAATCCGCTCGTGGGATGGCGTAGGGTGGGCCGAAGGAGCTCTCGATGTGCCTGTTGAATTCTCCAAAGGCGATGTTGTCTATTCAGCTCTGCTGATGGGGGTCGACCCGAACGGCAGAATGATGGATGTGCGCACATTGGAAGGTGATAGGATCACCCCGACGGGTGAGGGGGTTATCCTGGGAAGGACACTGCGCAAACGGCTCAACGTTGAGGTGGGCGATCTGGTCTCTGTGTCAATTCCCTCACAGTTTGTTGACGAAGCGCCAGCCAAGCAGCTCGTGCGCGTCGAGGGATTCACGAGCGAGCCAATCGGCACGGTTGCCTATACGACTCGAACCCATGTCTGGAACCTGTTTCGACGGGACCTGTCTTTGGTCAACCACCCGGTCACCAGCGTGAGGCTCGATGTCGAGCCTCAGTTTAAGCGAGAGGTCAAGCAGAGACTCTTGACGATACCGGAGGCAGCTGCAGTCTCTTCGTCGACCGAAGTACGTGAGATGTTGGAAGACATGATGGGGCAGTTTGAGCGGTTCATTCAGGTGATGCTCATATTTGGGGCAGCACTAGCGTTTTCAATCGTTTTCAACACGGTCACAATAAACGTAATCGAGCGAGTCAACGAGGTCGCCACCATGCGCACACTCGGCGTTGCCCGTTGGCAGGTTGCAGCAATGATCACTATCGAGAACCTGGCTCTTGGGCTGATCGGAGTTCTCATCGGGCTCCCGATCGGCAGGAAATTTGTGGAGTACTTTTTCCTTGCAGCACAGACAGAAGAGCAGGCCGATCTCTTTACATTTGAGATCACGATCTACCCGCAGACCTACGTCGTGACGGCCTTGACAATCCTGGCAGTCATGCTGTTGTCTCAGCTTCCGTCACTTGTCTATCTCAATCGACTCGACCTAGCCAAGACAACAAAGACAAGAGTGTAAGCCCAACCCAAACCGCCCGGTATAGTTCACTCATTCCCCTTCCTTGAGGAGTGATTCATGACGAGCCTGTTGATCCTTCTTTCTCAATCTGCCTTCACCGAACCGCTAACGGTGCCGGCACAACAAACCCCCAAATTGACCGAGATGGCGGGCTATCTGATCGTTCCGCACGAGGCGGTTGACAAGAGCTACAACGCGGGGTTCTCGATGTATGTCGCGGCCTGGCCTCTTCTCAAGTCCTATCCCGGCTCACGATTTCAGAGCGGGCTGTTTGGCACCTGGATGTTCCCGCAGTTCGACGGCGAGAAGCCCAAAGACCACTACACTGATATCGAAGGCGGCCTAGGCTGGTGGCGAGACACAAGGTTTGCAACGGAGACGCCTAAGTTCATCATGGGAGGAGTGGCTCTCAACTTCAGCGAATGGGCGAACGGGCCAGGCGCAGGCAAGGGCCGCAATTGGGACAACCCAACCGGGCTGTATGCAGTTGCCCAGCTCAGCCGCACCATCCTCTGGCCGCCTGACGGCTTGAACCTGAAACAGGGAATGAAGGGAGAGCTGTTCGGTTACGGCTACCTGCCGCTCCCGTTAACTGACCCCAAGACCACAACCGCCGGCAAGGATGTTCCAACAGGCAACCAATGCTGGACGCTGTTCGTCAACTCGGCCAACTTCAAGGGCCCGATCGCCTTCTTCACTCCCTACTTTTGGTCCAAGGCCACGGTCGAAAATCCGGGCAAGGCAGGGATGTTTCTCGACGCTCGGCCGTCTGAGCCGAACCGTGCTGTACAGATGGAGACTCAGCACATTCCGGCGATGGTCGCTGAAGACAAGCACGGCAGAACCTTTGCTCGGGTTGCTCCGACACTCTTTCCGGGTGGAAGAGGTCAGGACAGCCCGCTGATCCACAAGATGTCGGTCTACAAGCGGAGCGCACTGTGGGATCGCGTCGACTGGTGGTTTCGTGGAGGGCCCGCAGCTTCTGGTCAGATCAGAGGCTCTTCAACAGGCCACCATACATTCAAGGGCGGTGGGTACGCGACGTGGAAGATCTATCTCCCGAATGAGGACCGGAAGAATGCACCGGTCGTCGACTGGGCATCCTACGCCAAGCCAGCAGCACTCGACAGGTTGACCTACGGTTACCGCTGGAGCCACAAAGACCAGGGAGACAACAGCTCGCTGGTCACCCTGCCCGAATACTATCTGCTGACAAGCACCTCCGACGGCAAGCAGCGCTGGACCGTCGTTCCTCAAGATGAGGTTCCTGCTGAGACCAACCTGCTGACTGCTGAGTTTCCTGAGCCCAAACGGCCGACGGATGCATACGTAACGCCGCAGGCTATACAGTCTTCATGGAAGATGCCTGGCCCAGTTTCTGGTCCTCACAAGCGGGTGCTGGCGGACGGCAGCGAGGTCACATTCTATTGGTACCGATTTGCCGATCAGCCAGCCCTGCTTAACGCAGACCTGACCAATGCAGAGCGCGAAACAATCCAGATGCGGGTCGAAAAGCTCCACCGCGAGTGGAAGCACGACCAGAACTTTCTCGATCCACCTACAGTCGGAAGTCTCGCCAGTGTCGACCCAGCTCTAATCGTTGAGCCGCCCAAGGGATACGAAGTGGGTTACGTACCGATCGTCACTCGTC
>JALGXY010000061.1 GCA_029824495.1 Fimbriimonadia bacterium | reverse complement strand
AGCATTGAAGTTTCCGGAGAATTCGAGCTCAGAACCATCTTCCCAGTAGAGACAAAGTGGATTCACCCACTTAGTAAAGAAATCCTCTGCTGGCCGGAGGCTGTCATCTTTCGCTTCGATGATCCTCTTGCCATGCTTGTTGCGCCAGAATCCCTGAGTTCTGCCACAGCCGATTTCGAAAGCACAGACGTTGCCGAAGTCGAGCCCGGTTAAACCGAAGACTGTTGTCGTCGTGATATAGCACCGCTCACCCTCGGTATTGATCGCCGGTGCTGTCTGCACCCACATGCTGGACGTGCCAGTTTCAGGAAGAACTTCACAGACTTTTACAAGAGCGCCTGAAGGCACATCCGATACCGACCAGTCGCCGCTGCCATCGGTGGTTGTCGTGAATCCCTGGTTCGACGGATCAAAGAGAACCCAGCCGTCGATTGCGTCGTTGATGAATACGTTGATCCGAACGTCAGCTACGCCCGGTTCATTGTCTCCCACTCCAGTGTCCCAAACACCGTCGGCATCGTAGTCGTAGAACTTCGATCCTTCCAGAGTTGTTGTCCCGGATGCGGCAAATGCTGTGCCGCAGGCAGCCAAGGCGAACACGGCTGCAAAGCCGAATGCCGCTGCGTCTCGTCCAAATCTTCTTGGTTTATGATTCATCTTTCAACCTCATCTGCAGATCATCTTCCTGGATCTCCCGGCCAGGATCCGAACGAAAGCTGCGTGCACACAGCTTCCAATGAGTCCAACTGTAGGTTTATTCGCAAAAGTCGGACCAAGTTAGCGAAATTGCTGATTTTCTACAAAATCCCAGCAATTTCCTAATAAAAATACGGGGGAATGATAGGCCTGATTATGGAATCGTGATCGATTTCCGCAAAACCGATTGACGTCTAGATTCAGCTAAGATTTGGCCATGATCAGCAGGCGATCATTACTTGGTGCAGCAGCGGGTGCGATGGTTTCTCCATTGATGCTTTCCGAACGATTTGGCAAAGATGTAAAGTTGCCTGTGCTTATGGGAGAAAGCAGAGAGGTGATAGCTGCCTCTCCAAACGGCGAAGGATCGTGGTTCACCAATGACCACTGCTTTATTGAAGACAGAAAGGGCCGGATGCACTGGTTCGGAATCAACAATCCGTTCCCTCCTGAAGGCAAGGAACTCTATCGCTACCATCCCTACATCGGACACTGCTCTACCGATGACCCGCTAGGAAATTGGGTTCGTCATGAGTTCGCGCTCGATGAGAGTGAGGGCACCGAATATCTGGGAGCACCATTTGTTGTCTATATCAAGGAAAGGGACCGGTATGCAATGGTTCTGGAAACTCGTTTGGAGGACACCAGACGCCTTGAAGTCTGCTGGTCAGATGACCTCGAAACCTGGGAGCGCACGTGGGTGCCGATTCTGCCTGACGACCTCTGGATCTCAACCCGTGATCCACAGATCATTCAGCGGCCGGATGGAAGCTACTGGATTCTCGTCGTTTCTTTTGGTGCAAAAGGAGCAAAACAGTCGCAGATCATCCGGATCATGACTCGCGATTTTTCAACGTTTTCTGGCCCCGAAATCGTGATGGGGATCAATGATTGTGATTGGGCGACTTTGATGGAATCGCCATTCCTTCTGGAGCACGATGACCTTTGGTACCTCTTCTTTACCTATGCCCACAGACGATACACAGAGACGCCGGTGGTCGTATCCGACAACCCCGAGAGATTCAGCTTCAAAAACGGCTGTGTGACAACCCTGTTCGGCCATGCTGCGGAGATCTTCACCTACAACGGCTCACAGTACATTTCGTCTTGCGGCCCCGAAGACAAGAGCGTGATCAACCGCCATGGAGTCACTCTCAGCAAGCTTGGCTGGGCATCTGTATCGGGTTCTTAGAGACGCCGGTCGTGCAGAATTGAAAGATGCACAGACGCGACTTCCTGAAAGGATCTATGGCCGCAGGTATCGGCGCCATCAGCATGAGATCTCTGGGAAGCAGCCAGCCTGAGCATCTGCGGGCCGACAGCAGCGATGCGAGGATCGAGCCCTACGACCTTCGATGCGAGTCTCTCAGCAGCCCGCTCGGCATCGATGCGGACAGGCCGCGACTGAGCTGGAAACTGCGTGCTCTCACTGCCGAAAAAGGGCTGTTTCAGACAGCCTATCGGATCAGGGCGGCATCTTCGAGCCAGCTTTTGATGGCCGGGCAGCCGAATCTTTGGGATAGCGGCAAGGTCGACTCCAACCAGCAGCTCCATGTCGAGTTTGGCGGCCCACCCCTCTCCTCGGGTGACAGGTGCTATTGGAGCGTCGAGGTGTGGGACAGCACAGACGGCTCTTCGACCACCAGCGCGCCAGCATGGTTCGAGTGCGGGCTATTGGAACCAGATGACTGGAGCGCAAACTGGATATCAGATGGGCGCCCCCTGCCCCAGTCGGACGAAGGGTTTTACGAGGACGATCCAGCCCCACTTTTCCGCAAGCAGTTTATTGTTGATAAGCCGATCAAGCAGGCTCGGCTCTACAGCACCGGCCTCGGCTATGGCGAGTTCAAAGTCAATGGCGAAATCAGCTCAGATTCCGTCCTCGACCCGGCCTGGACGAGCACAGACAAGAGGATTTTCTATTCATGTCATGACGTGACAAAGATGCTCAATCGAGGCGAGAACATCATCGGGGCACATCTTGGAAACGGGTGGCACAACCCTCTGCCGTTGAGGATGTGGGGCAGGATCAATATTCGCGAGCATCTGCCGGTCGCTCGTCCAATGTTCATCGCCCAGCTCGTGATCGAATATGCCGACGGCACGAGTCAGATTGTCAATTCGGACGAGTCTTGGAAGACCGCGCCTGGCCCAATTCTGCAGAACAGCGTTTATCGAGGTGAAATCTACGATGCCCGTCGGGATCAGGAGTCTTGGGAGAGACCAGGATTCGATGACTCTGCCTGGACACAGGCTGAGTTGGCCAGTCCTCCAGAAGGTGAGCTGCGAGCCTTGCCGATGCCTCCGATCCGGGCAACTCAAACCCTTCGGCCAGTCAGTGTGACTGAGGTGAGCGAAGGGAGGTTCATCTACGATTTCGGGCAGAATTTTGCCGGCTGGGCCGGGCTGTCTGCCAACGGACCGAGCGGCACTGAGATCAAGATGCGGCTGGGCGAGCTGATCTACGAAGAAGGAACACTGAACCCGTTGACGGCTGTGGCTGGACAGATCAAGAGTGCGGGCGTCGGAGGGCCAGGATCACCTGACGTCGCGTGGCAGGAGAACACCTTCATTCTGAAAGGAGAAGGAGACGAGTTTTACAGGCCTCGGTTCACGTTTCACGGGTTCCGCTACGTAGAAGTCACGGGCTATCCGGGCACGCCTGATCTCAACTCTATTTTCGGCTATCGGCTCAACACCGACGTTGAAAAAGTCGGATCGTTCCGATGCTCCAATGACCTGTTCAACGAGATTCAAGAAGTTGTCGACTGGACTCTACTGAGCAATCTGTTCAGCGTTCAGAGCGATTGTCCTGCCCGCGAAAAATTCGGTTATGGGGGAGACATTGTCGCCGCCAGCGAGATGGCGATCCTGAACTTTGATATGTCCTCGTTCTATGCAAAGACTGTCGATGACTTTCGGGACGCCGTTCGGGGTGATGGCTGGTTCCCAGAGACCGCACCTTATGTCGGTATTTCTGCGGCAAATTACGAGCCAGAAGCCGGACCGATCGGCTGGGGACTTGCTCACCCGCTTCTGGTCGCACAGCTCTATCAATACTACGGTGATCGGCGGATTGTCGAAGAGAACTTCGAAGCGGCTGCCACGTGGGTGGATCTGCTCGAGAAACACTCAGACGGGCTGATTATCGACCGCTGTATCGGCGACCACGAGAGCCTCGACCCGAAGCCAACTCCTCTGATCGCCACAGCTCAGTTCTGGCAGGCTGCCACTCTGGTTTCTGGGTTTGCAGAGACCATCGGAAAAGCAGACTCAGCTGCTCGATACCAAGAGCTCGCAGACAGAATCAAAGCTGCATTTTTGGAGAAGTTCTTAGACCATGAGACCGGCCGCTTTGGATCAGCAACACAGGCTGCGCAGGCGACCGCGATCGACCTTGGCCTGGCTCCAGAATCGGTCTCGTCGGCGGCAGCCAAGCGCATGGTTGCGGCCGTCGAAGTCGACCACAAGGGCCACATTGCTGCAGGCATTTTCGGCACGAAGTACCTGCTGAACGCATTGACCAAATCTGGCAACGCTGACACAGCCTACAAAATGGTGGATCAGCGCAGCTATCCAGGCTGGGGGCACATGCTCGAAAATGGTGCGACCACTCTCTGGGAGACCTGGAGGCAGAGTGATAATGTGTTTTCGCAGAATCACCCCATGTTTGGATCTGTCAGTGAATGGTTCTTCAAGTGCCTCGGCGGCATCCGGCCTGCAGACAATGCGGTTGGGTTCGATAAGTTTTTGATCGCGCCTGGTGTCGTGTCCGGCCTCGACTGGGTTGAGACGAACTATGAGTCGGCACGAGGAATGGTCTCCTCTCGATGGCGCGTTTCGGGAGGCGAACTGGAGATGATTCTTGAGGTGCCTGTGAATACAGAGGCAGCCGTCCAGGTGCCGACTTCTGAGCCCGATTCAATCCGGGTGAATGGCGCTTCTGTCGACAGCGACAAGCCGCTCGTTTTGGGATCGGGGACGCATACGGTCGTAGCTCAGGCAGCGGTTTAACACGTTGCATCTTCTGTT
>JALGXY010000060.1 GCA_029824495.1 Fimbriimonadia bacterium | reverse complement strand
ACCGCTTTTGAAGCTCAAGTCATCCTTTTAAACACCTGCAGCGTTCGAAAAAAGCCGGAAGACAAGGCGTTTTCTTTCCTCGGCGAGCTGAAACACGTCAAGGAAGCCCGGCCAGAAACGATCATAGGCGTCGCTGGCTGCATGGCACAGGTGCGATCAGACGAACTGAAGAAGCGGTGTCCACATGTCGACTTCATTGTTGGAACTGCGCAGGTTTCGGAAATCCCCGGATTGGTTGAAGAGATTCTTCAGACCCGCAGCTTTGCCAAACGGCTCGATCTCCCCGAAAGAAAAGGCGCGGTCGTCACGAGCATTCCGCAGAGACACCTCGAACGCGGCGGCAAGATCAAAGCGTTCGTCCCGATCCAGTACGGGTGCGACAAATTCTGCAGCTTCTGCATCGTCCCCACCACCCGAGGCCGCGAGAGGTCTCGGCCGACAGAGCACATCGTCCAGGAGGCTCAGCGACTTGCAGAACTCGGGACAAAAGAGATTTCGCTGCTGGGGCAGACCGTCAACAGCTACGGCAAGAACCTGGCTGAAGGCCGCGTGCCCTTCTCTGAGCTGCTGAAGCAGGTTGCTGACGTCCCCGGAATCGAACGGATTCGATTTACATCGCCTTACCCGCGCGATTTCAAGTCCGATCTGATTGAAGTGATGCGCGATGTCCCTCAGGTGATGGAGAGCTGCCACCTGCCGGTCCAATCCGGACACAACGACATGCTCAAGAGAATGAAGAGACTCTATACGGTTGAGTCATTTCATGAGATCGTCGACAATCTTCGGAAGGCGATGCCGAATGCCGGCATGACCACTGACGTCATAATCGGCTTCCCTGGTGAGACCGAGGAGGAGTTTGAATCGACCTTAGAGCTGATGCGCCAGATCCGGTTTGACGGCGCCTACATGTTCAAGTATTCGCCTCGACCCGGAACTCCCGCAGCGGACATGGAGCAGGTCGACGATGCCCTGGCAAGAAAGCGGCTCAATGTTCTTATCGACATGCAGAATGCGATCACGATTGAGATCAACCACGAGCAGGTCGGTCGAGAGTTTGAGGTTCTCGTCGAGGGCGCATCCACCAAGAATCCTGGTCGGCTGCAGGGCTTTACTCGCTGCTTTAGGATGATGCATTTCGAAGGTGACGAATCCCTGAAAGGAGAGACCGTCACAGTCAAAGCAGAGTCGGCCCACCTTTGGGGACTCGGCGGAACCATCATCTCTTAAGATGTGAGGAGACGCCAGCCGAAATCGGGTGAGTAGCACGCCGACTGCCCATCTTTGAACGGCGCCCCATTGTCGCTTCTGTCCGGCCCCGTCGACCAGGCGGCTGCCCGTTCTGGATCAAACTTCATCGGCTCCGCTGTAAACGGATCGATCGGCACCTCATCGAGATAGCCGGCTTTAACCAGGGCCGGCAGATCTTCTGGAAGAACTCCTTGCTCCTGCTCAAAAATCAGAGAGGCGAGGAGGATCTCGTGGGCTCGGTGAGCAGCCGTCCTTCTGTGAACATTCTCCACCAATTGAGCAAGATAGAGGGCCTCGACAGCAGCCGCATGGCGGCCGACAGGATTCTCGATACTCAGAAGCTCTTCGAGATGAGCTGGCGGCCATTCAGAAACCGGCACCTGATCCAAGATCTTGGACCAGACTTCATCCGAAAACTGCAGCTCCGCATCCTCGGCGATCTTTCGAATGCTCTGATGCTTCAAGTGTGGGCTGGTGACGCTGGAAATGGCCAATTCGTGCATCTCGTCCATCAGCCTGGCCGTACGGTTTCGATCAAGAGGGGTCGGGACAATGCTCTTGACAGTGTTGTAGATCAGGGCCGCTTCGTCGTGGCGCGGGTCGGATCCGTTGACAAGATCGACCACTCCGCCTGATCGCCATGCTCGTTGGGCATTGTTGATCGTCTGTCTCGCTCCTCCGGCAACGAGATCAAACGAGGGCTGGCCATCCAGGATGCGCTGAAGAGCCTCTGTATCCAGAATATGAGACGAGAGCATCCACCTCAAGCGGGAGCCGACGTGGCCATCCAAGGCGAGGGCATCGGTCTGTTCATGCAGATAGCTCGACTCCCTGTAGAGAAGCCTTGTGATCTGAACCGCCTTTGCCAAGCTTTGTCCTGAAGTGTCGCCCCGGCTTACCTGCAGTCCGTCTTGGACAGCGAGCGCCCATGACATATCTGTCAGCGCTTGGCGTCCTGGGTGGGCTGTTCTCAGAAGTCTGCCGTTGTCTGCGAGAATCTCATCGGCGAGCGCCAGCGCCTCCTTCCGACGGCCGAGAAGATCCTCGGCGGCCATCTGCAGCTCAGGGCTGTAAGGCAGCGGGCTCTGAATCAGAGCAAAGACCAGATCAGCTTCTTCTTTTACGCTGTCACCAACCGATTCGGGCCATCTCCCCGTCTCATCGATCAACGCCTGAGTCGATAGAGCCTCACTGTCCGTGACGATCGTGCCGTCTTGGACATCAAACAGAGGGTCCGTTGAGGTCGGGCTGGATGAGAGAACGACCCACGAAAATGCGGCAGCAACAATCGCTGCTGATCCGGCAATCCAGGTTATGGGTCGATTCAGGGCCCGAAGGGCGATACCTCAATGATCGGACTGCTCAGGTTCAATCCTTACCTGGAGGAGGCTAGTCAATCCAGCTTTAGACAGTTCATGTCTCTCAGCCTCTTGGGGTTGACGGATGGAAATGGCTGTTTGCAGCTCCCGAGGACTCCCCTTCCTCCTTCGCAGGGAGGAAGGGGGTTGGGGGGGGGGGATGGTGGTGGACGGGGCCCCAGCTGCTCAAAATTGAACCGAACTTGATAGAATAAAGCTATGGTCATCGCCGCGCTAGCTGCTGCAGCCGTAATGATTCCTCTACCGCCGCTCCAAAGGGAGAAAGCCAAGCTGATCGCCCGCAAGGATCTGCCTAAGTTCATGCCGATGCCGACGGGCGGCTCAGTCGGCGCGGGAGGCGGAATCCTGGTCGACTTTTCGGTCGAATACAGGGGCGATTACATGACCATTTTCAGCGAATCGATCTCCTGCATCAACGCCTGCTTGGGAAAGAAGCATGCGGATCATGTTGAGTGTGACTTCACGTGCGACCGAACCTGCACAGCAAAACACGACACACCGATCGAGCCTCACGTCGAGTTTGCTCTCGGTTTTGATACGTGGTTCGATAAGACCATCAGATGGCTGGAAGGGACCAAGCCAGAGGGGCTCTATCCGAGGCGCGGGAAGGGTTCTGCCTACAAGGTCATGAAGGCGATCAACCGAGTCTCGACCGATTTCCTAACCAAGAACAAGCCCCGAATCGAGCAGGCCAGCCTGATTCCATCTGCAAAGCACTGGAACGAGCACCCTTGTTCAAGCTCTCCCAAACGCATCAGCTTCAATGGAATTGAGGTTTGGCTCAAATACAGGATCTACGATGCTTTTGAGACGATCACGCAAGGCGAGACTCGGTATGCGACGATCATCTACCCCAACAAAGACATGGGCGGAGGGATGACCTACAACAATTGTAAGTGCTCCGGCCTCTCTTCGTACAGTGTTGGAAGACTAGGGGACCTGTTCCTTCCCAGCCCGGCAGGAGACAAGAAGAAGGAGCAGACGAGACCCAGAACAGGAACCCGCCCTGCCACAGACGACGAGAAAGAAGAGCAGGAAAAGAAGCCGATCATCAAGACTTCAGGGCTCTTCTTCGGCGACAGCTCAGGCTTCAGAGCAGCCACCGCAATGGACATGGGGAATTACGGAGTCAACGTCTCAGCCGACTCAATGAACAAAGTCAGTGTCTCTCTATCAAACCAAATGCCGGGGGTTGATCTGCTTGGGCTCGGGGCAGGCTCGCTGCTCATCCCCGACAACGACGACTACCAGGAGATCGTGACTGCTGAACCGCTGATACTCACCTTTGAAGCTCTCACCGGCCTCAGCGCCAGCTTGAATCCAAAGCCGTTCTTGCAGGAGAAATCCGGATTCTCACTGTGCGCCGAAATGGACAAGAAGACTCCTGACGGAAATGTCCCTTACACGGCGATCACCCCTTCAGATGAGAAGTTGATCGACATTGCCGGAGTGGTGGCCAGATCGGGGTTCAAAGGCCCTTGGCACCAGGCACTGACCTGGATCTATACCGATGCTGCCACTTACGAGCAGATCAACGAACGGCTCTCACCAGGTGTTTCAGAGCGCCAATATCTGAATGCGCTGCACGACCTTTCAGACCGATGCTTGATCGATCTAAGTGACCGGCGATTCGAAAAGTGCCTCGACCCTTCCCTGCTCAATGCTGGGCGCGGCAGACCCGAGGCGATCACCTGGTTCTGCATTGAGCTGCCGGCGGACAAGCTCTTGAAATGGGCGCAGGACGAACGACCGCTAGCCCAGAACTGGGCTGAGTCGGCACCAGAGCATCTCGCTGCTGTAACAGCAGGTCTGGGTGAGCGCGAAGAGGAGGAGATCGTGATCGCTGCCGCTAGAATGCTTGAAGGTCTTTCACTGGAGGCGATCGAAAAACTGGCAGACGCAGGGTCCTTGGTCGGCGTGGCCAATCTGCTGACAAGCAAGGAGGACCGGGCGGTCGATGCTGCTCTCGATCTGTTTGAGAAGGCGCCGACTCAGTTCTGTTGGGGGTTCCTTTCAGGCCTGAGTGAAGAGGTCTCATCGGGCAATAGAGACCGGGCTGAGAAGCTGCTCGAAAAGCTGAACGCCTGAGCGGCACGGCCTCCTCTTCGACCTGATT
>JALGXY010000059.1 GCA_029824495.1 Fimbriimonadia bacterium | reverse complement strand
TCGACCTAGTCCAACGGACCCATAATTCGACATCTTGTATAAGTCTTGTCTATTTATTGTCTACAATATGGTCATCTCTGCCCCAGACGAGGCGGAGAGGAGAAAACATGAACATCCTGAATTTGATCTGCTGCACTGCTCTCATTGGGCAGGCGCAGACATCCACAGATCTGAACGACGGCTACGTGCGGCTTGAAACAGCCTCATACCAAGTCGACCTGCCAATCAACTGGAAGGTCACGCCTGAAACCTCGTTTGGCCAGCGCAAGGCTAAGCCCTCATCGGGAGGCGGAGAATTGGGCATGATGACCGCTCCGCCTTCACAGCAGTCTTGGGACCGCTTGTACGAGACGGCGCTCTTTTACATTTTAAGAGGCAGAGAGGGCAAGGCAACTCCGTACAAGATTGTCAAAACGAAAGGCGGCTATGAGGCAGCGTCTTTTGATGTGCTCGACAAGAACGATCAGGTGAACCAGAAGTACGTCATGATCAAGCACTCTGAAAAAGGACTGCTGGCACTCTCAGTTGAGTTTCCCAATCAAGCCACCAAGAAAGAGTGGTCAAAGCACTTCAAGAGGATGGTTGACTCAGCCAGATTCATTGAGTAGAAGCCACCGGCAATGAACGGAAGACCAGATTCATTGGTTCTGCTAACAGGAGCTTCGGGATACATCGGAGGGCGCCTTCTCAGGCGCCTTCTGATCGAAGACCTCAAGGTTCGGTGCCTCTCACGAAGGCCTGAGGAGCTCAAGCAGACAGTTGACACAGATGTGCAAGTGGTCAAAGGCGATGCCCTTGACACTGAAAGCCTCGTGTCAGCTCTGTCGGGCGTCTCAACAGCCTTCTACCTAATTCATTCGATGGCGGCTGGTGAAGACTTCTCGCAGCAAGACAGAATTGCGGCTTCAAACTTTGCAGATGCTGCCCGGCAAGCCGGTGTTCAGAGGATCATTTATGTTGGGGGGCTCGGTGATCCGAGCTCGCAGCTTTCTAAGCATCTTTCCAGCAGGCAAGAGACCGGAGAAATACTGAGGACAAGTGGCGCAACAGTCATTGAACTGCAGGCATCAATCGTCATCGGTTCAGGAAGTCTCTCCTTTGAGCTCGTAAGATCCTTAGTAGAGCGGCTGCCAGCGATGATCTGCCCGCGTTGGCTGGAGGTTGAGGCGCAGCCCATCGCAATTGAGGATCTGATCGAGTACTTGGTGCAGTCAATAAGCATTAACTGCCCTGCCAGCACGATTTACCAAGTCGGAGGGCCCGACAGGGCCACTTACGGCGCAGTGATGCGAGAATACGCAAGGCAGCGTGGATTAAAGCGGCTGATGATCCCGGTCCCATTTCTGACACCTTTCCTTTCGAGCCTTTGGCTGGGCCTGGTAACGCCCGTTTACGCCCGGGTGGGGCGCAAGCTAGTTGAAAGCCTCAAGAACCCAACAGTTGTGACTGACTTTGCGGCCTCGGAAGCATTCAGCGTACAGCCAATGGGCCTCACACCAGCCATTTCTCGAGCCATGCGGCATGAAGAGACTGAGGTCGCATGTACAAGATGGTCTGACTCAGTTTCATCCTCTGCGCTGCGCACAGGGGCAAAGCCGAGGCAATTTGGGAGTCGAATAATTGACTCCAGAACTCAAACGGTACAGGCATCTGCCAGTTCCGCGTTTCGTCCAATCCAGGAAATCGGAGGCTCAACAGGCTGGTACTTCGGAACATGGCTATGGAACATCCGAGGCTTCATCGACATCCTCGCCGGCGGGGTCGGAATGCGCCGTGGCAGGAGACATCCATGTGAGCTGAGACCTGGAGATGTATTGGATTTTTGGAGAGTTGAACAATGCATTCCTGGTGAGATTCTTCGGCTCAGGGCAGAAATGAAGCTGCCCGGAAGAGCGTGGCTGCAGTTTGAGACCGTTGAGAATGGCCCCTCGTCTTCACGGGTCACACAGACAGCAATCTTCGACCCAAAGGGTCTGTGGGGATATATGTATTGGTACGTCCTTTTTCCTGTACATAACTGGATGTTTCGTGGGATGCTTAGGAGCATTTGCGACGCTGCAGAGGATGGTCTTCCCAGGAAGCGAGCCGAAGCATGAAGGAGTCGAAGAGGCATTTTACGCCCGAGCTGACACCTTCTGAAATGCTAGAGCTCGGAGTGTTCTGCGGGCACTATTCTGATCCCGAGTGGCTCGATGAATTTCCAGCCTCCTGGCGATCGAAGGCCAAGCTGTCCAACCCGCCGGACCCAGCGTGCAATCTGTTTGGCGTTGATGCGTCCCTTCCCCTTGAGCACTGGGAAGCAAAAGGCTGGATTCATCCGCAAGACCCTCTGGGATGGTTTCAATGGTACTGCCGGTTCACGTGCGGCCGGCGAACACATGACGACGACAGACAGATTAAGAGATGGCATGCCATGCGAAGACATGAAGCGCAGATAAGAAAAAACTGCATAAGCAACGATTTGGGCTGCCGGCCCAGGCAGAGGCAGGCGCTGCTCCAATGGGCGTACGACTCAAGGAGGATGTAGCGATGTACGAACTTCGATGCGAGCAGAAGATTTGCGCACCATTAGACGAGGTCTTTGACTTCTTCAAGAGGCCCGAAAACCTGGGACTCTTAACACCTCCACACCTTCGGTTCGAAATCACCTCTGCCCCTCTGGAGTCTATTGAGTCGGGCTCAGTCATCGACTACCGGCTGCAGCTGCTAGGAATACCTTTCAACTGGAAAACCCTCATCACAGACTTTTTGGACCGGCGAGAGTTTACGGACATTCAGCAGAGCGGGCCCTACAAGTCTTGGGTTCATCAGCATCGATTCGCTGCCTGCAACGACGGCACGATGATGACGGACGTCCTCCGGTACTCACTTCCATTCGGAATTCTGGGAAAAATTGTGCACCTGATTTTCGTTAGGAGGCAGGTCCATCAAATCTTCGAGTTTCGCAGAGCGCAGATTGCCAGAATCTGGCCGTCAGTCACAGACTGAAGCCCACACCAGTCCACTCCAGCTTGGCGCAGCCGTTGGCTGCCTGGCCTGCGGATTCATCCGGTGGACCCGGACAGGTGGTCCTCGATTTGTGAAGTCGGGTCAAACTCAAGACAGAGTTTGGAAGCAACCGTGAAAATGTGATCGACATCTTCCTTTCCTTTCAAGTTCATCTTCCCCAGATCTTCGAACTCCCACGAGGTCTCTAGACCACACATCACTTGATCAGTAAGGAGAAGGGGCCTGTTCAGTGCCCTGGTCATCGCTTCGAGCCTAGCGGCCGTATTGACAGCATCACCGATAACCGTAAAATCCAGCTTTACCGTTGAGCCAATGTTCCCTTCGATGACTGCTCCCTGGGCAATGCCAAACCCTCCATAAAGGACCCGGAGCAAACTCTCCTTTGGGGCTGAGTCCCGCAGAGACTCCAAGTCTTCCAGGGCACCCATACAGGCGTCGATCGCACTACCGGCCTGCTCTGGTTTGAAAGTTGCCATGACGCTGTCTCCGATGTACTTGGCAACTTCTCCTCCATGGCTCATGACCTGGCGGGAGCAGATCTCGAGGAATGTGTTGATCAGCTCCGACACGTCATCTAGCGGTGAGGTGTTGCAGATGGATCCGAACGAGAAGATGTCGCTGAAAAGCATAACTCTCTCAACCTTCTGCAGCGGAACTTCGAGTGGGTTGATGCCCGACTCCATCATCTGAGACACCGACGGCTGTGTGTAGCTGTCGATAATCTGGCGCGATTCTCCAATTCTCTCCAGCATAAGCTTTATCGGCGCCATCACCTGGCCTGTCTCAGCGTCAAGATTGATCGCTTTCATTGACCAGTCAGGAAACAGCCTCTGAATAACGTTGCTTTCGGATTTGAGACAGACAACTCCTAAATGGCGCGGGTCTTGCCTCATCAACTCGAACAGGTCGTCGATCTGCTCACCATTGCCTTCGATGATCTGGAAGAACATGGATCCTAGGGAAAACAGAACGCCGGTGACCCCCGCCTTCTTGTTCTTGGCTGCTGCATGACTCCCAATTTGCTCCACGTCGGCGGCCGAGAGATTGGCCGCAAACCTGCTCATGTATGTGATCCGCTTCATCGCTTTTTTTGGCAGCTCCCTAGCCGGCTCCATCGAGTCTGGCGGCGAAGGGCAGCCGGAACAGTCGTCGCTGACCTCGACTGATCGTACCGTCCACCGATCGGGCCAGGTTGTCAAGATTGCAAAGATTCACTGATGGTCCGCGAGGCTTCCCAGCCGACGACACACTCAGACAACCTGCTAATCGACTGGAATCCGGGTCCCAGCAGCAAGCAAATTAGAGCTTAAATCGGATCATGACCCGCTGATGCCTGCACATCGCAATTTACATGCGTGCTAGAGGCTGTCTCAATTTGACCTGGGGACAGCTGGTGAACTCTGCATTTGAACCTGAAGAGCCCAAAATGACTCGCAGATTAACAGTGGCTAAGGACAGCTGTCACGTCGTATCACATTCCGCCGTTCAGGTTCACATTTCGCATTTCATGGTCCAACATTGGTCGCCAGTAACCGCCATACCACGTACAATTCTAGACACTTTTCAGACACCCACTTCCTACTTAAACCAAAACATCCACCTAGAAAGGTGGATTTTAGGTTCAAAATGATGGCTGCCCCAACAGGACTCGAACCTGTGACCCGCTGATTAACAGGGGTCCTTTAGGGCCTTTGATAAGGCGTTATTTGCACGTTAACGCTATCAAACTTAATGATATTGGTTCAAT
>JALGXY010000058.1 GCA_029824495.1 Fimbriimonadia bacterium | reverse complement strand
CAAACTCCTCCGCGAGCAGCGCGGCCATCCGTTTCGTGTTGTATCGAGGGTTGTTCTCCTGCTTGTAGCTCGCTTCGTGCTCTTCGTCCAGAATGATCAGACCGAGCTGGCTGAGCGGGGCGAAGAGCGCGGACCGGGGCCCGAGAACCACCGGGGCTTCGCCAGATTGGACCCGCATCCAGCTTTCTAGCCTCTCCACCGGTGTCATGTTGCTGTGCAGCACCGCAACACGGCTGCCAAACCTTTCTCGAAGCTGGGCGATCACCTGTGCTGTCAGGGCGATTTCTGGAACCAGATAGAGCACCTGGCGGCCCCACTTGAGAGCTTCGCCGGCAGCACGTAAGAACACCTCGGTCTTGCCCGATCCTGTGACGCCATAAAGCAGGTATCGGTCCGCTTTGCGATCTGAAATCGACTTGACGATCTGGTCGATCGCCTCCTGCTGGGCCGGGTTGGGAGTGGGCGGCTTTGCAGCCGGTGTAGCCAAAACTGGATCGACCTCAACCAGCAGGCCGGCATCGATCAGGGCTTTGATTGTCGTGTCGGCGACCCCGCCCAGCGCTTTGACCTCTTGAGTGCTGAATGCGGCCGATTCCGAACCCTGCATTCTCAGCAAGGTCATTGCTTGAGCCGGTCTTGTTTTGCCCTTTCCAGCCAGAAACTGATCGACTTTCTGCGAGTCCGGATTGAGCCTGAGAAGGCGTGAAGATCTGTTTCGCTCGGCCGGCGGTCGCACGGTGACGCGCTTTTCGACCAGCCCGCGTCGCTCCAGGGCTCGCAGGGTGCTCTTTGCCCCTCTTGCCAGCGGACTGCTCGCCTGGTCCTTGATCTGCTTTTGGGTCTCAAGAACTCGCAGGGTCTCCTTTTGGGATGTCGTCAGGTCGTCTGCTGCCTCTGCATCTGTGGCCGTCCAGACAGTCATCATGCGGCCCCGGATTCCTGGTGGGCATGCGAGGCCGATTGTGAGGCTGGGCGGCACCAGACATTCAGCGGCAGTCATGAGCACCAACCGGGTCGTTTCTGGGGGAAGATCGAGGCCTTCGACGCGCTGATCGATCGCCTTCATCTTCTCGAGTGGCGCGGGAAGGTTCTCTTCAGGCAGCTCCTCGATTTCAAGGACATAGCCGAGTACGCGCCGCGGCCCCAAGGGCACCATCCATGCCTGGCCCACGCTGGCTTCAGCGGGGGCGAGATAGGAATAGACAGCCTCTGCCCCTGCTGTTCGCGAATCGAGGCCGACTTTGGCGGTGAGATAGGTCCTTGACACTCGGCACCTGAACTATGGCACGATGCAGACATGAGGGCTGCCCTGAAGGAGAGGCTGAGTGTCGCAATTTCGCAAGAAGGCATCAATGTTCCTTCTGCAAAAGCGAGCGATATCGCGCGGTTTGACCAGATGCACACTCGTGGGCTCGCCTCAACACGAGAATTGGCCGAGATCGCCGGTTTCCAGCCAGGCATGGAGATCCTCGATATCGGCTGTGGGCTGGGCGGCCCGGCACGTGTCTTGGCAGAAGAGTACGGCTGCCTGGTCAGGGGCATCGACTACAACGAAGAGTACGTCCACGTCGGCAACCTGTTGAGCAAGACAATGGGCTCAACTGCTGTGCTTGACCACGGCAGCGCCCTCGACCTTCCCTATCAGCGCGACCGGTTTGATGGTGTCTTGATGCAGCACGTCTCAATGGCCGTCAGCGAAAAGCTGCGCCTGTTTCAAGAGGTGGAGCGGGTTCTCAGTCCGGAAGGAACGTTTGCATTCCACGAGATTCTGAGCATTGACGGTCAGCACCCGGCGTACCCGACTCCGTGGGCAGCAGAGCGCGAACTCAGTCACCTCCAGACAAAACAGGAGTTTCTCAGCTCCTTAAGCCAGGCTGGCCTGACTGTGGTGAAGGGCCAGGAGACCGACCGAGAGGCAGCGGCCTTCTTCGAGAAAGCGCTATCGCATACATCAAGCCGTGGACTCAGCTCCGTTTTCGGGCCTCAGTTTCCGACTATGGTTCGCAATGTCCTACAGGGGCTTCAAGACAAGAAGATCACGATCGTGATGGGCGCCGCTAAACGTTCTTCGCAGTTGTGAACTTCATCTTGGTCATGTGGCTGATCTGGTAGACGGTGAAGCCGATCAGGATCGCTCCCATCACCCAGGCGGCTGCGGTGGCATAGCCGAATTTGAGGAACATAAAGGCGTTGGTCCAGACCTCCAGCCCGACCGTGTGGGTTGCGTAGTCGGGTCCGCCACCAGTCAGAACAAAGATGTTCTCCATCGCCTTGAAACCACCGATAAATGAGCCGAGAAGGTTGATCAGAATCAGCGCTTTGAGCCCAGGAACCGTGATGAACCAGATCTTCTTAAACCAGGTGGCCCCGTCGATGTCTGCTGCCTCGTAGCGCTCTTCAGGAATGTTCTTGAGGGCGGCGAGATAGAGAATGCTGCCAGGGCCAGCAGCAGCCCAGATGCCAGGTATCACGACCGAGAACATCGCTAGTTCAGGATTGCCGAGCCAGTCGTTTGCAAGCGGAATCTCCGCGCCAGTCAATCCGTTCCAGCCGTTGATAAAGGGGGCGAGAAGCGTGTTGAGCAGACCCTCTTCACTTGGGTCGTAGAACTGTCTCCACATGAAGGCGACCACGATGGGGCTGGTCATCGCGGGCAGATAAAAGACTGTTCGGAAGAAGACCTTGAACTTTGGAATCTCATCGAGCATCAGGGCGAGAATGATCGGCAAAACGAACCCAAACAGAAGGGTCAGCCCCACATAAAGGAAGCTGTTGAGAATCGACTGCCAGAAGATCTCCTGAGTGAAGACCGCGATGAAATTGTCGAGTCCGACCCAGCGGTTTGGCAGGAGGATTCTATAGTCCTGGAAAGCGATGACCAGACCCTGCAGCAGCGGGTAGTACGACCAGACCAAAATCAAGAACGCTGCTGGGAAGACGCACCAAAAGACAAAGCGGTAGATCGCCTTCTTATCCGAGCCGGCGGCAAGACGCTCTTCAAAACTGCTGATGACACGGCGCGCCTTCTTGATCGCTTTGACCCCCAAAAAGATCGAAACAATGAGCACGAAAAGCAGAACGCCGACTGCCCAGCTCCGCTGCTTCTTGAGCAGGTCGGGATCGACATAGCCAAGGAGTTTCTCGTTCATCTCCTTGCTCACTTCCGTAAGGATTTCGAGGGCTGGCCGATCTGGCTCCGTGACAGCGCGGTCGAGCGCAGAATCGAGCACCGAGTAGACCTGCTGTGAGTTCCGGCCGTAAGGTTCAGGGCGCCCTTCAGCGAACAGATCTTCGCTCGCCTTCACATAGGCTGGATCGACTTTGATGGCCAGATCCTCGTAGCCAAACTGCTTCAGCATGACCGGGTTGAGGAGCTGCTCCATTCCCAGATCGACAAAGCGATCGGTCATCACTTTTGCAGCTTTTTGGCTGGAGTAGAACTCGACGAATCGCCAGCAGGCTTCGAGCTTCTTGGGATCCTTGATCGAGGCATTGATCGCCCACATGCCGGCATTGATTTCACCGACACTCTTTGCGGGCCCGGCAGGCATTTTCGCAACTCCGATCAAAGACGGGTTGATCTCGGAGACCTGCAGCAGCACATCGTTCGTGTAGGCGAACCACATGCTGATCTTGCCGTCATTGATGTCCGAGCCGAAATCTGAGCTGATCTTGGCGACAGGCCCGTACTCTTTTCCGTCGGGACCGGTCCACTTGTCCAGCACCAGCTTTCGGTAGAAATCGAGCGCCTTGGCTGCTTCAGGCGAGTCGACCACGG
This sequence comes from Fimbriimonadia bacterium, assembly GCA_029824495.1. Classification (GTDB taxonomy): domain Bacteria; phylum Armatimonadota; class Fimbriimonadia; order Fimbriimonadales; family Fimbriimonadaceae; genus JALGXY01. The sequence goes on along the minus strand of JALGXY010000058.1, from coordinate 984 downwards.
ACTTTGCATAGCCGCCTTCGGTCGGCACAAGAACCTCTCCGCCAGCCTGCCAGACAAAATTGCTCCACCAGTAGGCTCGCCCCCCGAGACCGCGTGCAAAGACGAACCCAAATCGGCCGGGGCTGGCTTCGCTCAACCTCTGGCCGTACTCGTAGAACTCATCCCAGTTTCTGGGCGGACGGCTGGGATCGAGGCCCGCCTCTTTAAAGTGGTCTTTGCGAAAATAGAGCGCCTGAGCAGCCTGGAAAAACGGAACGGCGTAAAGGCTGCCGTCATAAGACCGCAGAACCTCCTCGATTTTTGGATGGACCCTCTCAACCGAAGCTGGATCGGCTTCGACAAAAGGGTCGACGTCAGCGCAGAAGCCCTGTTCGATATAGCTGAAGTACTGCCGGATGTTGACGTAGAAGATGTCGGGGGCAGTGTCGCCAGCCATCGACATCAGGAGGCCGCTCTCACCCAGATCACCTGTCAGCTCAAGGCCGCCAGCGTTGACTACCTTCAGGTCTGGATTCTGACGGTGGAACTCCTCGAAAACAGCGCGGCGAGCCTGCGATCTTGGGTCTGCAGCTTCCGCAGAGGGGATGCCCCACGACTGGCCCATGATCCTGATCTCCTGGGTCTCTTGTGCAATTCCAGCACTAGAGATAAACAAGAGAACAATAAGAGCTGATGCCAGCCGTCTCAACAGCATCTGTCCTGCAGTATACGACGACTCAGAGACTGGTATTCTCATCCCCGGCTCGAACGAGCTTCCTTTCGGGGAGAGAACACAGGAGTAACGCTTGAGAAAAGCAGAAGCAAATCGCGAAAAACAGCTTGAATCGGCTCTTCAGCAGATTGAAAAGTCATTTGGTGCCGGATCGGTCATGAGACTGGGTGAACAGGCGATCGCCCCGGTCAGTTCAATTTCAACCGGAGCACTCAGCCTCGATGCCGCGCTCGGAATTGGCGGCATCCCACGAAGCCGAATCACAGAGATTT
>JALGXY010000057.1 GCA_029824495.1 Fimbriimonadia bacterium | reverse complement strand
CTCGCAGTTTGCGATGATGTTCCCCCCAGGAACAGGCGCAAGCAACCTGCTTACCGAGGTGTCTAGATTCTTTGACCCGAACTTTACAAGCTGGAAAGGGGTTGTCGGCGTGTTTGTCTATGCAGGCATGATCTTCGCCTTCACCTACTTCTGGAATGCGATGATGTACAACGTCGAGGACATTGCGGACAACCTTAAGAAAGGCGGTTCGTATATCCCCGGTGTTCGACCAGGAAAGCAGACGACCAAGTTCTTGAACGAAGTTGTCAGCCGCGTCACCTTTGTTGGTGCGCTGTTCCTGGCCATCGCCGCTCTGACTCAGTATCTGTTCCCACTCGTCATCAATGTTCAGTCGTTGGCAATGCTCGGCGGCACCTCGCTGCTCATCATGGTCAGCGTTGCTCTTGAGACGATGAGGCAGATCGAAGCCAACCTTTTGGTCAAACAGTACGAGGGCTGATCTAGGTGAGCCGCGGACTCATCCTCGTAGGACCTCCTGGAGTCGGCAAAGGAACACAGGCCGAGCTGCTCAATGAGCGGCTCGGCCTCGTTCATCTCTCCTCTGGAGAGATCTTCCGAGCTGAGATCGACTCACAATCAGATCTTGGGCGGTTGGCCCAGCGGTATATCGACGAGGGTCGACTTGTTCCGAATGGCATCACGATTGAAATGATGGCCAAGCGGCTGCGCACCGGTGAGGTTCGGCGCAGCGGATTTATCCTGGATGGCTTCCCCCGAACCGTCCGACAGGCCGAAGCGCTCGACACGGATACCGATGATCTTCAGCTAGAGATTACGGCCGTGGTTTCGCTTGTGGCCGATGAAGATGTTGTCGTTGCTCGGCTTTCCGAGCGCGGGCGTGCCGATGACGATCCCGAGACGATCAAGCGCCGCATCCAGGTCTATCATGAAGAGACGCGACCGGTTCTCGACTATTACGAGAAGCAGGGTCTGGTCCGGCACATCGACTCTGATCAGCCGATAGAAGATGTCCACGCCGACATCGTTAGGAGCCTTGGCCATGATTGAGCTGAAGACTCCTGGAGAAATCGACATGATGCGGGCATCAGGCAAAGTGCTGGCATCGGTTATGAGGCAGGTTTCCGAAGCGATTGAGCCAGGCAAGACGACTCCGCTCGACCTCGATGCGCTTGCAGAACAGCTCATCCGTGAGGCGGGTGGCATTCCCAGTTTCAAGGGATATCGAGGCTTTCCGGGCAGCGCCTGCATCAGCGTCAATGAAGCGGTGATTCACGGCATCCCCGACGACCGCATTTTTCAGCCGGGCGACATTGTCGGCCTCGACTTTGGCGTGATTCTGGACGACTGGCATTCTGACAGTGCCTGGACATTTCCAGTCGGTGAGATCAGCGATGATGCAAAGCGGCTGCTGAACGTGACCAAAGAAGCTCTATTTCAAGGTATCGCTAAGGCGAAGGCTGGCGCGCGAGTTGGCGACATCTCAGCCGCTGTCCAAAAGTATGTCGAGAAGAACCGCTACGGTGTCGTCCGCGACCTGGTTGGTCACGGCATTGGCCGCAGCCTGCACGAAGAGCCTTCCGTCCCCAATTTCGGCAAGGCCGGGCGAGGCCCTGTCCTGCGCCCCGGCACCACGATCTGCATCGAACCGATGGTGACGCAGGGAACCTGGAAAGTGAAGACCCTGGCGGATGACTGGACCATTGTGACGAAGGACGGTAAACTCTCCGCTCATTTCGAGCACACCGTAGCTGTCACAGCCGACGGTCCTCAGATCCTGACTCAGGAATAGAGACGCTCGAGCAACCAGGCATTTATGGCAAGACCGAAAGGAAGAGGGCGCGGCGGCCCAAGAAAACGGAAGAAGGGCGGCTACGACAGCGGCTCTCAGCAGAAATCGAAGGAAGAGGGTCTCACCCTCGAGGGTGCGGTTGTCGAAAATCTTCCCAATGCACAGTTCCGTGTCAAGCTCGATGAGACTGACCAGGTCATCCTGGCGCACGTCTCGGGCAAGATGAGAAAGTACTGGATCAAGATTCTAGTGGGCGATCGAGTTAAGGTCGAGTTTTCACCGTACGATCTTGAACGTGCGCGAATCGTCTATCGATTCCGTCCTTGAGTCCAGTTTAGCGGGAGAAAAGGCCCAAATTTCGGCCCTAGGCGCATCGTTTAGGGCCAAACGATGACCCCCGATATTCCGGTCGGTATAATGCCGGATTGCGTCAAGTCCTGCCTGCGGGCAAAATAGACCTCTGACGATTGTGATTCCAGACGGGCGAAAACACAAAAAAGTTGCAGCCTGTTGGAGGAAGAAGATGAAGGTCCGAGCCAGTGTTAAGAAGATTTGCGAGAAATGCAAGATTGTCAAGCGAAAGGGTGTCGTCAGAGTGATCTGCGAAAACCCGAAGCACAAACAGAGGCAGGGCTAGGAGCTACTAAATAAATGGCGCGAATTGCTGGTGTTGATCTTCCCAAGGACAAGGCTGTTATCTACGGTCTTCGTTCTATTTATGGCGTTGGCCCAAAGAAGGCTGACGAAATCGTCGATAAGGCGGGCCTCGACCCGCGGACAAAAATCCGAGACCTGTCAGAAGAGCAGGTTGGACAGCTCCGCAACATCATCGACAGCGACTATATCGTTGAAGGTGATTTGAGACGAGATGTCTTCTCAAATATTCGACGTCTTTTTGAGATCAACTGCTATCGTGGTCTGCGTCATCGGCGCGGCCTTCCGACCCGCGGTCAGAACACTCGAACAAACTCGCGATCCCGAAAGGGCAAAGCGAAGACCGTAGCCGGCAAGAAGAAGGCTGTCTAAACCCAATTTAGGATCTGATACCGAATGGCAAGAAAACAGACAAAAGGCAAAGCGAAAGAGAAGCGGCAGGTGCCGCACGGCCGAGCCTACATTCACTCGTCCTTCAACAACACGATTGTGACCATCACCGACCCGAAGGGCGATTCGCTCTGCTGGTCAAGCTCTGGCTGTGTTGGATTCAAAGGAAGCCGAAAAGGCACTCCCTTTGCTGCGCAGGTGGCTGCTGAGAACGCAGTTGAAAAGGCACGAGCTCACGGCATGGAATCGATCGACGTTTTCGTCACCGGCCCCGGCGCTGGTCGCGAGACAGCGATCCGTTCTATGAGCGCACGCGGCCTGATGGTCAAGTCGATCCGAGACATCACTCCAGTCCCCCACAACGGCTGCCGCCCGCCGAAAAAGCGACGCGTCTAAAGTCACAACAACCCTTTCAGCAAAATGCCTCAGATTCAGACTCTAGAACTAACAGACAACCACGCGAAGATCGTCATTGAGCCGCTCGAGCGTGGTTATGGACAGACGATCGGCAACGCCTTGCGGCGTGTGCTGCTCAGCTCCATTCAGGGAGCCGCAGTCACTGCAATCAAGGTCGACAAGGTCTTCCATGAATTCCAGGCGATCCCCGGGGTCAAAGAGGATACAACTGAGCTCCTCTTGAACCTCAAGGACCTGGCAGTCCGACTCGATTTCGACGAGAAGCCGCCAGAAGAGACGGTTCTCACCATCGATATCAAGGGCCCCGGCACAGTCACAGGCGCAGACGTGATCTGCCCTGAAGGTGCTGAGGTGATCAACCCTGAATGCTATCTCGCCACGATCAGCGATAAGAAAGAGAGCCTGACGGCTGAAATCTACATCGGCTGGGGCGCCGGATACATCCTGCCGAAAGGACAGGAGAAGTACCGAGGCATGATCGGTGTGATCCCCACTGGATCACAGTTCACACCTGTCAAGAAGGTCTCCTACGCTGTAGAGCAGACTCGAGTCGGAACACGAACCGACTACGAAAGACTGATTCTTGATGTCTGGACAAACGGCTCTGTGCCGCCAAACGACGCTGTAACTCAGGCCGCCAACATCCTGGACCGCTACTTTAAGCTGTTCTTCGATCTTGGCAACGCCGGATTCGAGCCGATCGACGAAGACGCACCGGTCGAAGTCGACGAGTCGGATCAGCTTCCTGAAACCAAGATTGAGGAGCTCGACTTCTCACAGCGGACATTCAACTGTCTGCGACGAGCCGGCATCCTCAACCTGAGGCAGCTCGGCCGAGCAACTGAAGCGGATCTCAACAGCATCCGCGGCTTCGGCAAGAAGTCGCTGACTGAGGTCCGAGACAAGCTCGCCGAAAACGGCATCGATCTGAAGCCTGCTAAAGGCTCCTACACGATCGATGTGCTTGAGGAGGACGCAGGCCTCTAAGCCTGGAAACGATCATGAGACATAAAGTTGACCGCAGAAAGCTGGGACTGCCCAGCGACCAGAGACGGGCACTGCTGAACAACCTGGCCCGACAGATGGTTCGAGTCGGCTACGTGCAGACGACGCATGGCCGGGCAAAGGAGCTTCAGCGCATCGTAGAGAAGCTTGTCACCCAAGGCAAAAAGGACACCATTCCGGCTCGACGCGAAGCTCGCAAGATCCTGGTAGGACACTCGGCCAGCAGCCCGCGGCCTGAGAACGTTCTGGCAGGAAAGACCGATGCTGAGAAGCTGCAGATCCTGAAGGAGCGCAGCCTGCTGAACGGTGAAGATCTTGTCCGGCACCTTTTTGACAATGTGGCCCCGCGGTTCAAAGACCGACCGGGCGGCTACACACGATTGACCAAAACCGGCCAGCGACGCGGCGATGCCGCTCCGATGGCTGTGCTTGAATTTGTCGACTAAGCGGCGAGTCAAGCTGACCGTCGCTTACGACGGACACGATTTCTGCGGGTTTGCACCGCAGGCTGGACGGAGAACCGTCCACGGCACTTTGACAGATGTTGTGCGCCA
>JALGXY010000056.1 GCA_029824495.1 Fimbriimonadia bacterium | reverse complement strand
GGGGAGTCTGGTTATGGTGACTCACGATGAGACGATGCTGGAGCGGGCTGATCGCGTTGTACATATCTCCGACGGTGCGGTTATCGAAGCTTGAGCATCCCAGTCACTTCGATTCCGAGCCTTTTGTCAGGGATCAATGATTCGGGCAGGTGGTATTCTCGGCGAGGCATGGAAACAATGAAGTTTCGGCGTATCTATTGGGTTACCGAACACCTGGACGAAGCAGGCCAATCGCATGTCGCTGGCATCTACACTTCGATCCCGGATCTGCTGCATAAGGGCATCTATTGGAAAGAGGGCGTCGAGTATCGCTCCGGATTCCGGCTGGTGCTGACAAAGCTCGATTCATCAAAGCCGCCCTTCGGCGTCTGGACCTCCCCTGACTTTCAAGAGATTGAGAAAGATCTGAGCGAGTATGTTCAGACCGGAGAATTCAGCGAGGACGACTGTGATCAGTTGGTCGCTGCATTGCGTGAGTTCGGTCAAACGATCTGACCTCGGATGGTTTTTGATAGGCGCGGACAATCCTGATGGGATTGTCCGCTTTTTCGTCGATTCTGTCCCCTTTTTTCAAGTCTTAGGGGGCGGCAATGAGTTCAACAACTGTGGTGCGGACGTTCCCATCTGCACGATGGCCCTCCACCCCCTTTTCCACGTCGAGCTCAGCCTATTGGAGAGTTCTTTGGTGGACCATCCCCTCCTCACTTTCGCTTTACAAAAAGGAGGAGGGGGAATGCTTGGCACAAAAAAGCCCTCGACTCGTCTGAGTCGAGGGCTCTCGGATTTAACCCGGACTACTCGGTAGTTGGAGGCGCAGCAGAACTGTCGCCTGCCGGCGGAGTTGTTCCCGCAGGAGGAACGGCACCCTGTGGTGGGACGGATGCCATCTTCTTCTCAAATCCTTCCCAGATCTTCTGAAGTTCTGTGTGATTGATCTCGACATTGGCGATTCTCATCTGCTCAGCGATGATACGACCCATGTCGTTCGCCTGCTGGCCTTGAGTAATGGCGAGCTGACGCTGAATGCTGCGCTTCATCGTATCGGTGATTTCGACCTGTGACTGTTCGTGCTTCGCCATCACGCTGCAGATAGCCCATCCACCGCCGGGACTCTGAACCCAAGTCGTGGTCTGGCTCACTTCGGTCACATCGATGGCTGCCTTCATTTCGGGGTAGAGGCTGTCGACCGGGATGCCTCCCGGCTGACCCATGGTCTGTCGTTCGATCGGCGGAGTCTCATCAAACATCTGCTGAACGGAAGTGAAGTCCTGGCCAGCTTTCAGTGCAGCGTCGGCCTCTTTCATCTTCGACTCTTCTTGAACATAGATCACCTGGAGCTGAACCGATTCTGGCTTGACGAACTGCTCCGGGTTGGCCTCGATGTAAGCATCGACGTTCCCCATCGGAATTGTGATGCCGCGTGTCTGAATCCGTTCCTGGCTGAGCTGAAGCTTGATCTCACGTTTAATGTGAGGAAGAGAGAAGCCTTTGGCTTTCATGTCTTCGACATAGGTCGGATTTGACCCCTGTCTGAACTTGATTTCGTTTTCAATATCGTCTTCGGTCGGGGCGAGCCCAGCCTCTTCGGCCAGGGCAAGAATAATTTTGCCGGCTACAAGATCCTGCATGACCTGCAGGCCATAGGAGTCTGCGACCTGCATTTCAACGACCTGACCGTCAGGAGCGATGACCCTGACAGTAGGTTTGGTCTGCATGAAAGCTACGAATTCTTCCTGCGAGACGCTGATGCCGTTGATGGTTGCGGCGGTCGCTTCTGAAGAGGCATCGGCGCCTTTTTGGCAGCCTGTGAGAATGATTGCGCCGGCAGCCAGGGCAGCAGCGACTTTCAATGAGGGCTTCATGTGTGTTCCTGAGATGTGTGTGATCAGCAGTTTGGCTGCAGATCGAAATATTGACTGTTATTTTGGCTCAGACTGAGGAAACGGTCTAGGCGACGGCGCCTTGTTCGCTCATATGTCGTCTCAACCGACCCATTGCCTGGGTGTGCAGCTGATAGACACGGCTTTCGCTGACGCCGAGGACCTTGCCGATTTCGCGGAAAGTCAGTCCTTCATAGTAGTACAACGATATAACAAGCCGTTCTCTATCCGGAAGGATGTCAATTCCCGATGCCAAGATCGCTTTTAGGGCCCTCGACTGGACTTCTGCATCTGTATCAGAGTCTTCATCGGAGAGCATGTCGACAAAATTGATATTCTCGTCACCGTCGCTGCTGCCCGATCCCACCATTTCGTCGAGGCTGTAGACAGAAGATCGCATCTGACGGGCCTGGATATCCGTGACATCCTCTTCGTTGAGGCCCATAGCTTCGGCGAGCTCCTTGGATGTCGGATCTCGGTCCAGCTCTTTCTCAAGAACCTTGAAGGTCTTATCGAGTGCCTTCATCTTGTCTCGGATCGATCGCGGCACCCAATCCTGATCTCGAAGCATCTCGAGAATCGCCCCTCTGATAAGAGCGATGGCGTAAGTTTCAAACTTAACGTCTCGTGTGGGGTCGAACTGGTAGACGCTTTTGACAAGTCCGACAACACCTGCGCTGACAAGGTCGTCTCGCTCCATACCGGTGGGCACATTTGTGACAAGACGGCCTGCAGTAATACTGACCAGATACGAATAGTGGTCGATCAGGCAGCTTCGCGCCTCTGTCTTCTTAAAGACCTTAAAGTCTCTCCAGGAATCTTGTATCTGTGTCGGTGTCAACGGCATATGCAGCGCCCCGGTCATTAAGGAGGCCAATCAGTTTTGACAGCCTAGAGCCCTGCCGAGTGCCCGCATAACTCATAAGATTGCGGAATCCAAGCAGTTTTCCTAGGGAAAAGACGGCTGTTTGGGACGAATTGACTCCCTCAAACCTGAATTCTAAGCCCGTCGAAAGCAAACTTGACGCGGTTCGGGAGGTCTGGCTCGTCACGATCGTGACTGAAATCATCGCTCAGGTGGGTCAGCCAGGTCTGTTTTGCTCCGATTTCTGCGGCCTGCTCAAGGGCTTTGCTCAGGTGAAAGTGATTCGGATGAGGCCTCAGCCTGACTGCATCGAGGACGAGTGTATCGAGTCCTGTGAGATGCTCTTTTGCTGCTGGTGGAATCTCGCTGACATCCGTAAGATAGGCAAAATTGTTGACCCGGATTCCAGCAGCTTTCAATGGGCCATGATCGACCCAAAATGTCGTGATGTTGAGGCCTCCCAGAGAGAGGTGACTCGGCAGGTCATTCAGACTGAATCTCGGCACCCAGACTCCTTTTGGGAATTCACCGAACGCATAGTTGAAGATCCGTCGAATATCTTCTTGATAGTTGGGGGCAGTGTAGACCTCAACCGGGCTTCGGGCTGTCATCGAAAACGCTCTCAAGTCATCCATTCCCATGATGTGATCAGCGTGAGTGTGGGTGATGATCACACCCTCAATCGACTTTACGTCTTCTCTTAAGAGCTGATGACGAATATCAGGGCCAGCATCTATGAGGACATTGCCCTCTGGGCCCTCAAGAAGCAGCGAAGACCTGGTGCGATAATTCTTGGGGTCAGCGAGAAACTCTGTGGAGTATTCACGCCCGACCATTGGCACGCCTGTGCTTGTGCCAGATCCGAGAATGACCGCCGAAGGCATCAGCCCTTAAAGGTGCGATCCAAAACCTTGACCGCCACAAGGGCGCTCGGCAGCTCTGTGTACTGCGCCACTCTCTCGATACAGCGGGCATAGCTGCGTTCGGAGAGATCGTCAGTGATCGGCGTTTCGACAAGAGCGTTTGAAAGAACGTCTACCGCCTCAAGAAGAAACTTGGCTCGGTTTTGAGGGAGTGACCGGTTCTTTGTGGCTGCAAAGGTGCGAGCAAGCTGTTCGTAAATGCCATCCCAAGTGCGGTCTATCTTCTTCTTGGACCTTGCCCTTTCGAGAGCGATTTCCTGCAGCCGCCGCTTTTCAGATGCCCGCTTCTTTTCCGTCTCCCAGCTTTCGAGAGTGGTGCCGCCGATGACCTTCAGTTCGACTCGCTGCTCCAGCTCTTCGGAGAGCGCGTCTTCGATCGATCGCTTGACTTGTGGAACGCGAAGATGGCCTGACAGCTCAACAGAGTCGGCCCCCAAACCCATAACGAAGATTCCGTCTTCAAAGACAACCGGAACAACTGCATTCAGCGCAGCCCAGACACCAACGCCTGTTACGCTCTCTTTGATTGGTCCCAAGCGGTCAGCCCAGATCGCCTGAATGTCGAACATCGGCTCTCATTATGGTTTGCAAAGGCCCTTTTCTGCTAGAGCAGGTCGTCGTTATTTCGGACAAAGGGGTCTGGGAGCACATCAGATTCTTGTGCAGACTCGGGCGGACCCTCCCATTCAAAGCTGATCAGACGAGGTCCGTCGACTAGAATACGGCCCTTCAGGCCTTCGCCGACCGAATCGTAGACGCGCCGATCTGTGGCGTACTCATGAGATTTCCCATTCGGGAAGATGATCCGCACGTTCCACTCAAGTTCATCATCTTCAAAAACATCCGGCTCATGGCAGGGCGCCTCAGAATCGATATGAATCACGTTTTTGGCGCTGATGCAGACATTATCGACAGCAGTAATCTGACCTGTTCCGTGCCGTTCCTTCGTCTCTCGGCCAAACGACTTCATCACACCAAGAATCAAGAAAGTGCAGCCGCCAGCATAGAAGGCGAACTTGATCAGTCCCATTAAAACAAGAAGAAATCCACCACCGCCCTGGGTGGCGTTTGCAATGATCGTCTCGATGATCGTGTCCCAAAGGGCGCCAAAAATCAAGATCACCAGCC
>JALGXY010000055.1 GCA_029824495.1 Fimbriimonadia bacterium | reverse complement strand
TACTGCAGTGATTTCTTGCGATGGTCTTCAGGTGCAAGCATCACGAAGACGTACTTCTTCCCTTTTGTGGTTCGCGTGAACGCATGCGGCGGCGCCTCGGAATCGGGGATGGCCGTCGCCGGCGGACTCGATCCCGCGATGAGGGACCAGGCGAGCAAGGGATACGGACTCACATCTACATAGTGCCTCAATTTCTGGACAGGTGTTCAGAAGCCGCTCGCAGGACAGCAGCCCCCAATGTGCCGATGAGGTCCTGAGATCGATGCTCTCTGTCGAATGAGGGCGGGAATCGAGGCGCACCCGGTGGCATACTAGATTCTGCTGTGGGCGACCTCTGGACTCTCATCCTGGACACGGTCATTGTTCTGGGTGGGGCAACTCTATTCGGGCTGATCTTTGAAAAACTGAAGCTGGGTTCTGTACTCGGCTATCTCAGTGCGGGTGTCATTGTCGGCCCAAGCCTGCTGAACCTGATCGAAAGTCAGGACATGATCCACCTGATTGCGGAGATGGGCGTGGCTCTGCTCCTCTTCACGATCGGTCTTGAGTTTTCGTGGAAGCGGCTGGTCAGCTTCGGAAAGAAGGCTGTTCTTTCCGGCGCCATCGCCCTTTTGTCGATCATGGTGGTCATGGCCGGAATCGGCGTGGCCTTCAATCTAGACTGGCGGGCGGCGTTGGCGATCGGCGCCTCAGCCTCAATCGGGTCGACAGCGATGGTCCTGAGGATTCTTCGCAACAGGAAGGAGATGGATGCGACCCATGGCCGATTCTCATTAGCGATCCTCCTCACACAGGATGTCGCTCTCATTCCGCTGGTGCTGATCGTCTCATTCCTGGCTGGAGACGGATCGAGCCTTGCCACTACGATCGGCAGTGCGGTTCTGAACACGGCGCTGCTTGTTGTCGGCATGACGCTTGTGGTCTCACTGGTCATTCCTCGGCTTCTCGATGAGAAGGTGATCGCCAGAAACCGCGAGATCCCGATCCTGCTTGCGATCACAACGGCAATTGGCGCCACCTGGGCGGCGCATGCGCTCGGAGTCTCGCCGGCTCTTGGCGCTTTCATCGCGGGTCTGCTGCTGGCCGAGGGCCGCTTCGCGGACCAGATGAGGGCTGATGCCTTGCCCCTGCGAACGCTCTTCATGGCCGTGTTCTTTGTCTCGATCGGCCTGCTTGCCGACATCAGCTGGATCGGGATGAACGTCGGCCTTGTTTTGGGCGCGACGGTTCTGCTGATCGTGGCCAAAACAGTCATCACCTACTTCTCTGTCCACCCATTTCACAGGAGCATTGTTGACTCGCTCGCCACGGCGATCGCGATCTCACAGGTAGGTGAGTTCTCATTCGTTCTTCTCGACTCGGCCAGAAACGGCGGATTGATCGACAACGATCTCTTCAAGCTAGCCACGTCGGTGACCCTCCTCACGCTCTTCCTGACGCCGTTCATGACTGGAAATGCCCAGCGTCTGGCGCTCGGCCTCGCCAAGATTCTGGTGCCGACAAGAAAACTGATCATGTCCGAGCGGCAGGCGCACAAGAACGTGGATCCGCACAACCACGTGATCGTCATCGGTTTCGGCCCCACCGGGCGAACAGCAGCAAGGGAGATCAACGATGCAGACCAGGAGGTGCTGGTCGTCGATTCTGGTCCTCAGATCATTCGCGAGGCCACGAAGTGCGGATTCGATACCATCTTTGGCGACGCCACGCAATTGGCGATTCTTGAGAAGGCCGGCATTAAGACAGCATCAGCAGTCGTGGTCGCTGTACCCGACCACATCTCTGTGCGGATCATCGCAAGCCAGTGCAAGCATGCTGCCCCAGACATTCCTGTCGTGGTTCGATCGAGGTTCCATCTGTTTGCCGAGGAGCTCAACGTGGTCGGCGCAGATATGGTGCTCGATGAGGAGCAGACAATGGGAATTCTTCTCGGGCGCTCAACCTTGACCCTGATCAGATCTCAGTCTCAGTTGAACCTGCCAGACTCAACATCTGAATCGGCCTGATCACCAATTTCAGAGACTCGTCGGGCATAATCAGGGCTGTCTGTGAAGCCTTGAGGGACTGAGGCGATGAACCCCTTCTTTGAACGAGACCTGCGACTCTCCCGACGCCAGTTTTTTGGTGCCGGAGCGCAGGGCATCGGCATGGCAGCCCTCTCGTCTCTTCTGGGTCAGGATGGGCTTGGGCAGATGCCGCAGGGCCAGCACCATGCTGCAAAAGCAAAGCGGGTGATCGTGCTGTGGCAAGGCGGCGCGCCGAGCCAGGTCGACCTTTTTGACCACAAACCTGGCCTTGAGAAGCACCGCCTCGAAGAGCTGCCGGAGAGTCTGCTCAAGAGCAAGCGGCTCTCGACAATGACAAGCAGCCAGGGCAAGTACCCGGTTCTGCCTGCGATCAAGCCCTTTAAGCAGTACGGTGAGGCTGGCACGCAGCTCAGCGAACTGCTGCCTCACACAGGCTCCATCGCAGACGAGTTCTGCCTGATCAAGTCGATGCACACCGACGCGGTGAACCATGCGCCTGGCGTTACGTTCTTCATGACCGGCAGCCAGCTCCCTGGCCGCCCTTCGATGGGGTCCTGGGTGTCGTACGGCCTTGGCTCGATGAACGAAAATCTGCCCTCGTTTGTCGTGATGACCAGCGCGGATGAGAAGAAGACCTGCGGACAGCTCTTTTACGACTACTACTGGGGCAGCGGCTTCATCCCGAGCGAGTATCAAGGCGTGCAGTTCCGCAGCAGCGGCGATCCCGTGCTCTATCTGAGCAATCCTCCGGGCGTCAATGCAGACCTGCGCCGAGGCGTTCTGGACGACCTCGCCAAGCTCAATCAGATGCGCTATCAGGAGTATGGCGACCCTGAAATCGAATCGCGAATCACGCAGTATGAGCTGGCATTCAAGATGCAGGCGAGCGTGCCGGAATTGACGGACATCAGCGAAGAGCCGGAGAGCATCCTGGAGATGTACGGGCCAGATGTCAAGAAGAAGGGCACCTATGCGCACAACTGCCTGCTCGCCAGGCGGCTTGTTGAGCGCGGCACACGATTTGTCCAGCTTATGCACAGCGGCTGGGATCAGCACAACAACCTGAGTTTCCAACTGGCCAACCAGTGCCGGGAGACGGACCAGGCGAGCGCAGCACTGGTGAAAGATCTGAAGCAGCGGGGACTGCTCGAAGACACGATCGTGCTCTGGTGCAGCGAGTTTGGCCGGACCGTCTTCGTCCAGGGCGACATCAACAACCCGAGAGGCCATGGCCGCGACCACTTTGGCGGCTGCTACTCAGTCTGGGCAGCCGGCGGCGGGTTCAAGCCAGGGCATGTCCATGGCGAGACGGATGACTTCAGCTACAACGTTGTCCGCGACCCCGTTGGAGTGCATGACATGCAGGCGACAATCCTTCACCTGCTCGGCATCGACCACACTCGGCTCACCTATCAGTATCAGGGGCGGAATTTCCGTCTGACGGATGTTGAGGGCGAGGTTGTAGAAGGCGTGCTGAAGTAGGGCTATCCAGGTTGTGCAGACGTCTACGTCTGCATTCCGGCCCCCCGGCCACCCCCTAAATCCAGTCCACCACCGCACGCGGGAGGGTGGGTGGAGGGTGGAGGTGGACGGCGCGGCAAGGCCGCGCGCTTCAGGAAACAACCATTAGAAAGTTGACAATTTAGTGCTGAATACAACCACGATTTCAGTCGGTAAACTGGACCTGTTACGCGAGGAAAATATGAGCACCCCAAAGAAGTGGATCATCAACTACATCCCCTCTGAAAAAGAGCGATACACGGGCGACCTGGTCGTCACTGAAGAGGGCCTCAAGTTCGAAACGCTCTACGAGTCGAGCAACAAGACGATTGTCAAGGCGATCTTCGTTGATGTCGCAACATTTGTAGCCGCAGGCGGACACAATGTCTACCGATACTCCAATGACAAGACCGCGACGGTCGAGCTGCCAGCATCAGACATCATCAAGGTCGAAGCGAGAAAGAAAGGCCTGATGAAGCGAGTTGCCGTAACGATGGTCAACGACGAAGAGTTCGTCTTCGATTACGGGATGCTGCCGGTCAAGAGCCTGGTCGCCGCGATCGAAGAGATCATGCAGTCGTAGCCAGTTCAGCCTGCCTTCCCCCAGCACCTCCTCCTTTCTTTTTAGCAAAAGGAGGTCAAAGACTCCCCTTCCCCTCATTCATAGGGGGAAGGGAGGGTCTGCCAAAGAGCCCTCCTATAAGGAGGGGTCGATTCGGGAATCTGAGTTGAACCAAAGACCCCCCACCCTTGTCCCTCCCCCCTGCACGCAAGGGGGAGGGCACTTGACACGTGTGGTGCTGACGTCCAGGTCTGCGTGTTGGCCCTCCACCCCCTCCTCCTTTGCAGGAACGAGGGGAACTTCACTCAAATCGGCGGACCCAGACGTTTCGCATTCGAACGAACCGCTTGACACTGCCGCCGTGCGAGGTGAGCATCAGCGGGTGGTTGCCAGGCTGTTCTTGTGCAGAGATGCCGGTTTTGCGCGGCACTTCGACGTTCTTGTGGACGAGAACGTTGTTCCACCAGACACTCATCATCGCGTTCTCAACCTTCTTCCCTTCCTTCCACCTCGCCGCACGAAACAGCACATCAAACGTCTGCCAGGTGTCGTATCCGGTTGAAGCATTCACATCTGGCGCTTTGATTGTGTAGATCGCCGCAAGCCCGCCTCGAAACGGCTTCTTCTCTTTCGGAGTTCCAAGAATCTGAATCTCGTAGAACGTCTGCAGCTTGATCCCTGAGTTCGATCCGTCGCCCTTGTCTGGCCCGCCAGG
>JALGXY010000054.1 GCA_029824495.1 Fimbriimonadia bacterium | reverse complement strand
CAAACTTGGCGCGGCCATCGAGCGAGTGCTGCAGGAGGACCCCACCCTTCGCTACACCCGAGACAGCTCCACTCATCAAGAGCTGCTTGAAGGCATGGGTGACATCCACCTCGACACGGTGATCGAAAAACTGGCCGAGCGATACCACGCCCATGTCGAAAAAGTAGAGGCACTTGTGCCGTACAAAGAGACGATCCTCTCAACAGGCAACGCTCAAGGCAAGTTCAAACGGCAGACCGGCGGCAAAGGCCAGTTCGGTGACTGCTGGCTCAGGCTGGAGCCGCTGGAGCGAGGAGCTGGATTTGAGTTCGGCAGTGAGGTCGTTGGCGGCTCAATTCCAAAGGGCTACATTCCGGCCGTCGAAAAAGGCGTTCACGAGACAATGGTCAAAGGTTTCTTGGCCGGCTACCCTGTGGTTGACATCAAGTGTGTTGTCTACGACGGCTCGTACCACGACGTCGACTCTTCTGAAATGGCATTTAAGCTGGCGGCAGGCATCGCCTTCCGAGCAGCAAGCGAAAAGGCGCAGCCAGTCATTCTTGAACCGATCAATGAGGTGAGCATCGACGTCCCTGACGAGAGTGTCGGCGATGCCATGGGCGATCTGAACACCCGCCGTGGCCAGATGCAGGGCATGGAGCAGACCGGGTCAGGACGAACAATTATCAAAGCCCTCGTGCCGATGGGCGAGATGATGCGCTATGCGCTTGATCTCCGATCCCTGACGCACGGTCGAGGCCGCTTCCAAGCTCAGTTCTCGCACTACGATACGGTGCCGCACGAACTGATGCAGAAACTGGTTCAGGCCAAACAGGCCGAATCAGGAGCCTAAACATCCGGTTGGGTGGGTCGCAGTTTTCTGCGGCCCACCCTTTTTTTTGCGTTAGGCCCTCGAATCCTGCCTTACCCGCTCGGCGTACTTGAGTGTAGAATGCTCAAGTCTTTGAGCCTGGTGCACGAATGAGCAAGGATTACTACAAGATTCTTGGGGTCCCCAAGAAGGCTGATCAGAAGGAGATCAAGCAGGCCTACCGGAAGCTGGCGCGGAAGCATCACCCAGATGTGAACCCCGGCAACGCCGAAGCTGAAGCCAAATTCAAGGAGATCAGCGAAGCCTATCAGGTTCTCAGCGATCCGGAAAACCGCAAGAAGTACGATCGGTTTGGTTCGGGGTTCGAACATGGCGTGCCGGGATCAGGAGGAATGGATGCTGGCGGTTTCGGAGATATCTTCGAGCAGATCTTCCAGAATTTCGGCACCGACGACCCCTTTCAGCAGGTCCACCAGCCAGCGCCTGCCCAGGATGTTGAGCAGGAGATTGAAATCACTCTAGAAGAGATTGACAAGGGCGTTAAGCGGACCTTCTCCTACCAGGTGCCTGATGCCTGCACAAAGTGCCACGGCTTGGGCCAGGTTCAGATCATGAGCGGCGGATTCAGCCCCTGCCCCAACTGCAGAGGCAAAGGAGCAATCCCCTCTGTTCGGAAGGTTGAGGTCAAGATCCCTGCTGGGATCCAGGATGGCAAGAAGCTGCGGGTTCCTGGTCGCGGGGTTCAGGGCAGCGATGGCTCTCTTGGCGATCTCTATGTTGTTGTGAAGACAGTGCCGAACAAGGACTTCAAGCGGATAGGCGATGACCTGGAGACTGAAGTTGAGATCCCCTATACAACGGCGGCTCTCGGAGGCAAAGTCCGTGTTCCTACGCTCCGCACCTCTGGAACGATCAGCATTCCGGAGGGCACACAGCCCGGTCAACGATTTAGGCTGAAGGGACGCGGCCTGACCAAGATGTCGAGCGGACGTGGTGACCTGTATGCGAAGGTCAAGATTACTGTGCCGAAAAAGCTCAGCTCCATGGAGCGCCAGCTCCTGAAGGAGATCACCCAGTTGACTGAGGTGAAATTGTGAGGGATCATCGAAGGCCGGTCTACATGATCGGCGTCGCTTCTGAGCTGTGTGGGATTCACCCGCAGACGCTGCGACAGTACGAGAAGCTTGGGCTTGTGATACCCGCCAGAGTCGGCGCAAAGAACCGTCTCTACAGCCAAGAAGATATCGATAGGGTCAAACAGATTCAGAGGCTGACCCAGGAGCTCGGCGTGAATCTGGCCGGCGTTGAGATCATCCTGCGCCTGCTTGACGATATGGAGGAGATCCGTGCCGATCTTGAAGAGCAGATGGCCGACTATGTTCGCAAGGTAGAACAGGTCGTCGCGGAACAGTACGGCACAGAAGGCACTCCCGTGAGAACTGAAGGGTCGTTTCTGCCCATTCCCAAGCCGGAAGTCAAGAAGCCCGGCAAACTTTGAACCGTCTGGAGAGTAAATCTGATGTCACTTATTGCCATAGCTGCAGCTGTACTGCTGTCCCCCAGTGTCAAGTCGGACATCGTCTATGCCGTGCGTGGCCAGGATCAGCTAAAGCTCGATCTGCACCTTCCCGCAGGCCCCGGTCCGCATCCTTGTGTTGTTGTGATGCATGGAGGCTCATGGATGGTCGGCAAGCGCGGTGATATGACTTCGATGTGCCAAGCGATGGCCCAAAACGGCCTGGCAGCAGCGACGATCGACTATCGGCTCGCCCCGAAGCATAAGTTTCCAGCTGCGATCATCGACACACGAACGGCCATCCGATGGCTGAAGGGCAATGCGGAAAGCCTTGGCCTGGATCAGAAGCGATTCACTTCAGCCGGGGCGAGTGCTGGAGCGCATCTCGCACTCATGACCGCGATGGAGGACCCGCCTAAGGCGAAAGATGGGATATTTGTCTCGCAGTCAAGCCGAACCCGCGCCGTATTGAATGTGTTTGGACCGACCCTGCTTACAAAGGATTTTCCGGAGGCAACCGTCAATCTTCTGTCTCCGATCATCATCGGCAAACCGGCAAACGAGGCTCAGCTTGAACTGAATCACTACAGCCCACTCAAATTCCTGACCAAAGATGATCCGCCGATATTCACAATCCATGGCGACGCTGACACGATTGTGCCCGTGCGCCAAGCCACACGTCTGGACGAAAAGATGAAGGAGCTCAGGCTCAAGCACACGATGGTGATCATTTCTGAAATGGGGCACGAGCTCGACGCAGAAAATGAGCAGGTCTTGGATGCTCTCCGAGAGGCGATCGACTTCTTGAAAGCGAACAGCCGCTAGTTCATTTCGCTCAGAATCTGGATCTGGCCTGAGTGGTACGCCTCATGCTCGATCAGGTGGAACAGTATCCAACGCAGGTTGACCTTGTGCCCGCGCAGTTCAACCAGATGCTCACCAGGTGAGAGCCCTTTCAGGACCTCTCTTGTATGTGCTCTGATCCCTTTGTGTTTTTCGATCAGCTTCTCTTTGCTCCAAGGAGATGCTGGCGCCCACTTCCAGTCATCCAGATACTCCTGATCGAGTCCTGCCTTCAGCATTTCAGGAAAGGCCCGTTCCCCCTGCAGCACGACCTTGTTGATCCAGCCATCCTCGACTGCACAGATGTGAACGACCTGCTTACTGATGCTGCGCCCTGACTCGTCGCGGATCTTCTTGAAGGCCTCATCATCAAACTCCTCAATGATCTCCAGCCAGAACTTGGAGGCTTCGTCCAGCATTGTGAGCAGGAGCTCTAGCTCACCTGGCTTGCCCGGCGACATCACAAATCGATCGGCCATAACCCATTCTAAAACAAAAAGGGCCCTGATCTTTCGATCAGAGCCCTCTGCTTTCTAGGTTAAAACCGATTACTCGGTCTTTGCGTCTTCTGCAGTCTGCTTCGGCTGAGGAGCGTCGCCCTTGTCTGCGGCCTCTTGAGCCAGCTCAGCAAGCGTCAAGCCATCAAAGGCCTGTGCTTCTTCTGCAGCTCCGTCGTCACCCTCGGCAACCAGAGCGGTAAGCGGATGTGCCGCCCAGCTCGGCTGAGTTCGGTCAACGTCGATGCTCAGTTCTCGGTGCTGCTTCTCGCCAGTACCGGCCGGGATCAGTCGTCCAATGATGACGTTCTCCTTCAGGCCGAGCAGCGAGTCGTGCTTGCCTCGGACAGCGGCTTCCGTCAGAACACGTGTGGTCTTCTGGAACGATGCTGCGGACAGGAATGAGTCGGTGGCGAGTGAAGCCTCGGTGATGCCGAGCAGAATCCAGTCGGCGGTCGCCTCTTTCTGGTCTCTTTCTGACTCTTCACCAGTCTCCGGATCGGTCACCTTCACCTTCTTGCCTTCTGCAATTCGTGCGCGAACCTTGTCGTTCTCACGCTGGAATCGGAATCGGTCAACAATCTGACCTGGCAGGAACGGTGTATCACCCGGCTCCTTGACCTTTCGCTTTCGCAGCATCTGTCGAACGATCACCTCGAGGTGCTTGTCGTTGATATCGACACCCTGCTCCTTGTAGACCGACTGCAGATTCTCGATGAAGTACTCGTGAACCGACATGGCGCCGGCGAGTGCGAGAACCTCGTGCGGATCGAGCGGGCCTTCAGTGAGCGGGTCACCCTTGATGATCTTCTGTCCCTTTTCGACAGGCAGGTTGCCCAGCGGCGGAACGAGGATCGGATAGAAGACCTTGACCTTCTCGACCTTGTTTCGCCGGAGCGACTGCAGTGCCGGAGTGGTCAGCTTCTGACCGATCAGTCTTTCGAGCGAGGAATCGTAGCCTTCGCCCTTCTTGGCTGGGGGCCAGTAATCCTGCTTGTCAGCAATGTAGGCATCCTTGATCGGACCTTCTACGCCGACTTCAGCTTCGACAACGATCCATCGACCGAAGTCGGAGGTTCGGATGTCGGCCACCACGCCGGTGACAGGACAGATAATCGCCTTGCCACGAGGCTGCTTTCGAGCTTCGA
>JALGXY010000053.1 GCA_029824495.1 Fimbriimonadia bacterium | reverse complement strand
GCGTGCTTTCGGATGACCTCACGCTCGTCCGTCGGTTTGCGGAACGTGGCGAGGCCCTTGTTAGCGTAGATCGAGAAGTGGGACGACCAGAAGTCGACCATCCTCTCTCTGAGCTGCCATTCAGAGTGGACTGCCCGCATGATCCTGGCCTGCTGAAGCTGGTCTAGAACATGTTCTGGGGGCCAGTTTCGCAGATCCCAGGCTGAGAAGTTATTGATGTCGAGATTGCTCAGGTGAAGAACGAGAAACGCATTGGTCTCCTCGGTTCCCGCTGTGAGCTGATGTTCAAACCACTCCTGGCGGCCTTGAGCCTTCAGATTCTCAACGTCGCCTGGGCGCGGCCCAAAGGCGAATCGGTTGAGATGCCCGACATACGGGTCGTCCTCAGGCAATGGGGCGGCAAACGGTTCGTCTGACGCCTTCAGATTCTGCAGGAGCGGAGAGCAGCCACCCGCCACACCTGCACCGACGGCCAGACCGAGTGTCTGCCGCCGGGTGAGCTTCATGCAGCCTCCTGCTGTGGAGAGGCAGGAGCCTTATTCTGTTTTCGAAGTGAGTGAATTCCAGAACTGAGGCCGATACAAACAACGGCTGGGGCGACCATAAACCCCCCTAGAACGGGGAAGAGGCACGCCAGAACGAGCAGGATGCTCGCCTTGAGCTGGGCTTGGAAGTCGTTGTCAGCACCACCTTTCTTGGTGATTCGCTCTGCAGCGAATCCGACGAGACCTGCAGTGCCTATGGCGCTGATCGCCAGCATGCCGGCGAGAAGCAGGAAGCCTGCGATTTTGGCGGGTGTCGCGGGAGCCTGAATCAGAAGAGCAGAGAGGAGACCCAAACCGATAAGCCAGAAGAAGCCAGACATCAGAGTCTTGCCGGGTTTGGCTGAAGCTTTTCCCGAAGCAATTGAGCTCTTCTCATCGAAGAACAGGAGAGCGAGAAGGAGGCACCCGACGGATGCGCCGATGAGTGCGAGTGCACTGAAGACCACGGTCAGAACGCTGCCGATCAACATTGATTTCTCCAAAATGAGCCACAAGAAAATCGAGTGTCTCAATGGTGGTGACGTTGGCCAGGCGATTAGGATTTAAAAAGATGACTTTACTGGGACCGACACTCTGTTCGTCTATTCGTGGGCGAACAACTCGGTCGCTGTTCCGAGGTCGAAATTGCCGCCGCTGATAATGATGCCAACCCGCTTGCCGCTTACATCGATCAGGCCCTGCGAAATGGCTGCGGCGGATACGGCTCCGGTCGGTTCGACCACCTGCTTCATTCTCTCCCAGTAGAAGCGGGTCATTTCTAGGATGGCCTCCTCTGAGACAGGGATCATGTCATGAACATGCTCCTTGATGACAGCAAAATTGAGATGGCCTATCGAGGGGGTTCTGGCTCCATCTGCCACGGAGACCGGGTTGTCAACCGACTGAAGGACGCCGGTTTTGAAGCTGCGGCAGGCATCATCGGCGGCTGCCGGTTCGACACCAATAACCTTGGTGCTTGGCGAGAGTGCCGCAGCCGCGAGAGCTGTGCCTGCTAGCAGGCCTCCTCCTCCGACTGGGACCAGGATGATATCGAGATCGGGGACATCCTCGATCAGCTCGAGACCAGCTGTGCCTTGACCGCTGATGATATCAATGTGGTCGTAGGGCGGGATGATGGTGAGGCCGCGTTCTTTTGAAAGCTGCTGACCGAGCGCCTCTCGTGAAATCTCGTCTCGGTCGTATTCGATCACCTCGGCACCGTAGCCACGCGTTGCAGCCAGCTTCATCGGCGGAGCATCCGCAGGCATGATCACCACCACAGGAGTTTCAAGCATTGCACCGGCGCAGGCCAGTGCCTGGCCATGATTTCCGGAGGAGAAAGTGAGGACTCCTCGTTTTCGCTGCTCTCGGGTGAGCTGGGAGAGGGAGTTGTAGGCGCCGCGGAACTTGAAGGCGCCGACCCGCTGATGGTTCTCGCACTTGAAGAACGCCTGGCAACCATAGCGCTCATTGAACGTAATACTAGTTGCGACCGGCGTTCGATGAGCCTTGCCTTCTAGACGGGCAGCCGCCTGGCGAATCGTTTCAATTGTGGGGAGTTCCATCTGCGGTGCGTTCCAATCCGCAGTTATACTCAGCTCAGAGGGCGCAGCCAGGTTATGGGAATTTTTGACAAGCTCACGGGCGAGTTCATCGACATCATCGAATGGCTCGACGAAACTCAGGACACGATGGTGTTCCGGTTTGACCGCCACGGCAACGAGATCAAGAACGGCGCACAGCTGACTGTTCGCGAATCTCAGGTGGCAGTTCTGGTCGACGAAGGCCAGATTGCAGATGTGTTTCCTCCTGGCCGGTACGAGCTTGAGACGGCCAATATGCCGATCCTCACCACTTTGCGAGGATGGAAACATGGGTTTGAGAGTCCTTTTAAGGTCGAGGTCTACTTCGTCAACACCAAGCGGTTCACCGATCAGAAATGGGGCACCAAGAATCCCATCATGATGCGTGACGATGATTTTGGCGTCGTTCGGGTCCGAGCTTTTGGCACGTACTCAATGCGGGTCGAAGACGCTCCGGTATTTCTCAAAGAGGTTGTCGGCACGAACTGGGAATTCACGACCGAAGACATCAACGACCAGTGCCGCAGCTTTGTGGTCTCTGGTTTTACAGATGCGCTGGGCGAGCAGAAGATCCCGGTTCTCGATCTGGCAGCCAGCTACGATGAGATGGGCGCGTTTCTGACCGACAAGATCAAGCCAAAGTTCGGCGAGCACGGACTCGACTTGTTGAACCTGGTGGTTGAGAATGTCTCGGTGCCGGCAGAGGTTGAGCAGGCGATCGACGAACGATCGAAGATGGGCGCGGTTGGAGACCTCGGCAAGTACACGCAGTTCAAGGCCGCTGAATCGCTCGAGAAAGCTGCCGAGAATCCCGGTGGTATGGGCGGAATCGGGGCCCAGATGGCTGCAGGAATGACGATGGGACAGGCGATGACCGGTTCACAACAGCAGGCACCCATCACCCCGCCACCGATTCCGCAGCAGACGGTCTATTACATGGCCGTGAATGGAGAGCAGGCAGGTCCCTATGACCTGAATACCCTGGCTGCAAAGGTGTCGAGCGGTGAACTGATCCGAGAGACTTTGGTCTGGACCAAAGGAATGACCGAATGGTCAAAGGCTGGTGATGTTCCAGAGGTGTCAGCCCTATTTGGCTCTGTCCCTCCGCCGATTCCTCCTGCTGAATGAACATTCAGCGCTTTCCTTGTGGCCAGTGCGGTGCCGAACTTGAATTCAAGCCAGGCACATCTCACCTTGAGTGCTCCTACTGCGGGCATGAGGAGATTATTCCTGCCTCAGAAGAGGAGATCCACGAACTTGACTTTCATTCGTATGCCGAACATGCGAGGCTCGATATGGGGGGCGAGCAGGACCAGATTCTTCGCTGCAACGAATGTGGTGCGGAATACAGCATCGGCGGCTACGACTCTTCAGATGCCTGCCCCTTCTGTGGCGCTAATGTTGTTGTTCCAGTCGATCCGATTGAAAGGGTCGCGCCGAAGAGTCTCCTGCCGTTTGCTCTGGATCAGCGAGAAGCAAGGGACAGCTACCGCAAGTGGATCGGATCCCGATTTTGGGCACCCAACAACCTAAAGAAGCGGGCAAGGGCGTCTGCAAGCCTGCACGGCGTCTATGTGCCGTTCTGGACATATGATTCACTGACACACACCTGGTACACGGGCATGCGGGGAATCGACTATTACGTCACCGAGACGTATCGAGTGAACGGAGAGACTCGCACTAGACGGGTGAGGAAGACACGCTGGTATCCGGCGAGCGGTCACGTTGTTGTGCCATTTGATGATGTTTTGATTCTCGGCACGCAGCGCCTGCCGCGAAAGTACACCGAGATGATGCAGGCCTGGGAGCTGGAAGGCCTCGAGCCCTACTCAACCGACTACCTTTCAGGGTTTCAGGCGATGCGTTATGACATCGATCTTGAGGGCGGCTTTGTATCGGCCAAAGAGATCATGGATGGTGAGATCCACTCTGCTGTCTGCCGTGATATCGGCGGAGATCGTCAGCGGGTGCACTCTAAGAGCACGCAATATGACCGGCTGACGTTCAAGCACATTCTCCTGCCGATCTACTCCGGCGCCTATCGCTATAAGGAGAAGACGTATCGGTTCTTTATCAATGGGCAGAGCGGACAGACGGCGGGCGAGGCTCCGGTGAGCTTCTGGAAGGTTGCGCTGGCCGTACTTATCGGCTTGGCGATCATCGCCGCAGCTGTCTACTTCTTTGGTCAGTCGGAAGGCTGATCGTCAATAAAAAAGGCTGGCGTAATCGCCTCGGCGGAGATCAGGACACGCTTCTCATCCTTCTTCGCGGTGTTGCTGCAGCCATCGCAGCACATGTAGTACCGAATTCCCTCAATGTCGACAAAGCCGACCGCCTTCTCAGGTGCTGTGGCGACGTTCATCAGCGGGCAGGTGACCTTTCCATGCGGGTTTGTAAAGACCCGAAGCTCCTCTCCAGATTCGTTCTGAACAGTGATCACCGGAAGCTCGGCTGGCTGATTGATGGTGACCGGTTCATCGGCCTCTTTACAGCCTGTAAGAACGAGGCAGACGAGGGCCGAACCGAGGAGAAGTTTCATGCGGCTGAGTATACGGTGAGTTTGGTCCAGCCACATGGTTCGTCCCAGAGTCATAATCAAGGCATGTCGCTCAAGATTTCAGATCGCGCAAAGGCGATGCCCGCCAGTCCGATTCGCAAGCTTGCTCCATTCGCGGAGCAGGCCAAACAGAAAGGAAGGGAGATATTCCTTCTCAATATTGGTCAGCCC